>CAZOXN010000126.1:0-7050 GCA_964583655.1 uncultured Desulfarculaceae bacterium
ATATTGGGTTGAAATGAGCGCGCGTGGCCCTCAAGAGACGGAGCCTGTCCGTCCTGTGCTTGGCGAAGGTCTCCTCGTGCGGGAACACCAGGCCCCTCCCAAAGGGTTCCAGCCGAATTAGGGCCACGAACCCCGTGCGGACCAATACACCTCCCTCCGGCCCGGTGAAGGTCTGCCGATATACGTACACGGAAGGCCTCTCCTCCCTGAGGAGTATCTTCTCCTCCCTCCATCGCCTCAGGCAGACCGCCGCCCTGCTGTAACGATTCTCCTCGGCATCGTCGCTCGGGAGCACTTGACCGAAGTCCAGGTGCACCACATTCCAAGGGTGCCGTTGGTGAAGAAACCTCTGCTCGGCTGGCTCTATCACATCGTACGGGGGGGCTACAACCTCCCCCAAGTCAGGCACCTTCTCAGGGTTGTACCTCCAGCCTCGAAACGGCGCGATGTCCACCATGCAGGTCCTCAAAAGAAGGGCCCCACAGGGGGCCCGCCCTTCGCTATTTCTTTGGCCTCGCTCGTCTATCCTTGTATCACAGATGCCCCAAGCGGACAAGGGATCTTGATCGCGTCAGCCCACTGCGCGTATGATGAATCTGTAAATCTCGACGGGGGGTCCTCCATGACCAAAGAGGTGTCCAAGAAGATCGTCCTCTACTTCACAAAGGCGACCTGGGACAAGCCCATTGTCTACAGGCTGGTCAAGGACTATGACCTCGTATTCAACATCCTCAAGGCTCAGCTCCTCCCTCGGCAAGAGAGCTACATGGTGATGGAGCTCAGTGGTCCGCAGGCCAATTACCGCAAAGGCATCCGGTACTTGAAGGAATGCGGGATCACCGTGAAGCCGGTGGACAAGGACATCCAGAGGGACGAGGAGAGGTGTTATCATTGTGGGGCCTGCATTGCCATGTGCACGACTCACGCACTGCACATGGATCCCGAGACCAAGGAGATTCGCTTCGACAATAAACTATGCAGTGGCTGCGGCCTTTGCATGCCAGTCTGTCCAACCAGGGCCATGCAGGTGGCCCTGGTCTGACCCCCTCTCCCATGTGCCCCACCGCGCCACGAAGACTCCGGATCTGGGCAGCCATGAGCGGCGGGGTGGACAGCTCCACAGCTGCAGCCATATTGGTGAGTCAAGGTCATCACGTCCAAGGGGTCTTCCTGGACCTCTGGGACTGCCGCCTCTCCGGTCAAGTGGGGAAACCGACTTGCTGCTCTCCCAGGGATCGGGCGGATGCCGAGGCAGTGGCCGAGCGTCTCGGCATACCGCTGAGGGTCTTGGAGCTGAGCCGAGTATTCCGGGAGAGGGTCATCGAGGATTTCGTCAGGGATTACAAGGAGGGCCGCACACCGAACCCGTGCATTCTGTGCAACGAAAGGGTCAAGTTCGGGAGTCTCCTCGAGATGGCCCTGTCAGAAGGGGCAGATTGCGTCTCCAGTGGGCACTATGCAATGAATGAGTGGGATGAAGCCGCTGGGCTCTTCCGCCTCAGGAAGGCCAGGGACCGGCAGAAGGACCAATCATACTTCCTCTTCTCGCTGCGGCAGGATCAGTTGTCCAGGATCCTCTTGCCCTTGGGCGGGCTCTCCAAGGCGAAGGTCCGTCAGCTCGCACAGACCTTGGGTCTTCCGGTCTCTGGGAAGGAGGAGAGCCAGGAGATCTGCTTCGTCCCTGACAACGACTATCGGGGATTCATCGAGACATACCTCCCCCCCGAGGAGCTGCGGTCCGGGCCGATCTCGGACACCCGTGGCCGGGTCCTGGGCAGGCACCTGGGTATCCATTCATTCACGGTGGGGCAGCGTCGAGGGATCGGGATCCCGTACAAAGAACCGCTTTATGTCCTGGAGATACGACCCCGGACCCGGGAGGTGGTCGTGGGTCCCAGGACAAGGCTCTTGGCCAGTAGCCTCCATGCCCAGGGCGCCAGCTGGGTCTCAGGGACACCGCCCAAGTCTCCCTTCAGGGCCATGGCCCGAATCAGGTATCGGCATCTCGAGGCAGGGGCCACCGTGACCACACTGCAGGACGGAGGGATCCGAGTGGATTTCGACATGCCTCAAGCGGCCATCACTCCAGGCCAGGCGGTAGTGCTTTATCAGGGCGACGAGGTCCTGGGAGGAGGATGGATCACGGGGGTCCCTCATGGGGCCTAGGGTCAGCATCCACACACTGGGGTGCAAGGTCAACCAGTACGACGGGGCGATGCTTCGAGAGGCCCTGGCACAGGAAGGATTCCGTGTGGTCTCGCCAGAAGACGAGGCCGACGCGGTGGTGGTGAACACCTGCACAGTGACGTCGGCCACGGACCGCCAGAACCGCCAGCTCATCAGACGGCTTAGAAGGGCCAACCCAAGGGCCCTGATGGTCATCACAGGATGCCAGGCAGAGGTCTTTCCTGAGGCCCTGGAGGGGATGCCGGAGGTGGACCTGGTGTTGGGCAACAAACAAAAAGAGGACATCCCTCGGGCGATCCTCGAGGCCCTACACCGAGAGAACGTCCTCAAAAGGCCCGCCTCCGCTGCCCGTTCCCTCTGGCAAGGGGGGGTGCGTTGCCTCCCCGGTCACACCAGAGCCTTCCTGAAGGTGCAGGACGGGTGCGACGCCCAGTGCACTTACTGCATCGTGCCACGCGCTCGCGGACCGAGCCGCTCCAGGCCTAAGGCCTCTATCATGGAAGAGCTCAGGCGCATGGAGGAGGCGGGGGTCAAGGAGGTCGTCGTCACAGGGGTGCACCTCGGCAGGTACGGAAAGGACCTCGAACCTCCGTGGTCCCTGACGAAGCTCCTCTGGGAGATCCTCGAACGTTGCGCGCTCCCGAGGATCCGCTTGAGCTCCATCGAACCGCTCGATCTCGGAGAGGATCTGCTTCATTGCATGATGACCCAACCGCGCATATGCCCTCATCTCCACGTGCCCCTCCAGAGCGGGGACGACGAGGTGCTGCGCTGGATGAACCGGCCGTACGGGACTGCCGAGTATCTCGAAAAGGCCGAGCTGGCCAGGGGAATGGTCCCGGATCTGACCTGGGGATGCGACGTCATGGTCGGGTTTCCAGGGGAGACCCCCGCTCAGTTCCAGAGGACGTTGGAATTCTTGGGGCGACTTCCCTTGACATACCTCCACGTATTTCCTTTCTCCCCTAGGCCGGGGACCGTGGCCTGGACATTGCCCCATCGCGTCCCGCCACAGGAGATCAAGGCGAGGGCCCTAGCCCTCCGCGAGATCTCTCATAGATGCCGCACGAAGGCCATGGCATCTTACCTCGGAAGAAAGCTCACGGTGCTGGCAGAGAGGCCTTGGAAGGGTTCACCGGCATGGATCGAAGGGCTCACCCCCAATTACCTGAGGGCTCGGTTCAGGGGAGGGCCGGAGTTGCACAACGAGATCGTGGCCGTCCGCCTCGTGGGCGTCCAAGGGGCGCATCTCCTTGCCGAACTCTCCTAGGAGCCGCTCCCTTGTCCAGGGCGACGAGAGGCCCTGGGATCAGGACTACGCCTTTCGTGTATCTTTGTGTTAGAGTGGCATGACCGAGCTGAGCGGGTGTCCATACGCGTGTCCATGGAGTCTGCGGACGATGGAAAGAGGCGGATGTCAAACTGTGAGCAAGACCCTCTGTGGCAGGAGGTGTCCCACACTTCTCTCAGCACCGGGGATGAGGCGAGAGGAGAAATGACGACAGGATGGAGGCACCAGAGGGTTTTGTCCCGGGGCTTGGCCTAAGCCGTGGCCAGAAGCGTTGCAAGAGACGAGAGAGAGGAGGCAGAAATGAGCAGATGGATGGCCGTGACGGCGCTGGTAATAGTATCTCTCATCATGACGGCTTGGGAGGGTAAGGCCCAATCCCAACCGGCACCTCAACCGCCCGTTCAGCCGACCGAGATACAGATCCATAGCGGAGACACGATCAAGGGCCTGCTGGAGCGTCTCAACGGGCGGGAGGTAACGCTCAACTTGACAGGAGGAGGCGAGCTGACAGGTACAGTGGCCAAGGTGGAGACCCAGCTGGTGCATATCGCCAGACTCAGGGGCAAGGAGTTCTATGACGCGGTCGTTCGCCTGGACCTCATCAGCGCGGTGACCATGAGGGCCCGGACAAGGTGACGCCTCTACGGCCCCATTGAGTTGGCCCAGAAGTCCGGTCCTTGGAATGTTGATCTGGGCATATTTCGCCAGATCCCCATGTACCAGTCAGAGGTCTCACCGGGAAAGGTGCCATGCAACCCCTGGTTTCGCCTCTGGATAGGGTGAGATCGGATCCGTCCTTCCGGGGGTCAGCCCGAAGCAAGGGGGGCCTTGATGGTCGCCTCCATCTCCTTCGACGACTTCATCACAATCCCCTTGGCAGGAGGGACTCGGCGATGTTCCTCGGGCTTCAGATGGAGCTTCAAGGCCCCTTCAGGGCACGTGCTCACACATAGGCCGCAACCGATACATCTGTCAGAATCGACCCGAGCGGTGTCTCCCTGAGCCATACTGATGGCGGCCATAGGGCAACGATCCACGCAGGTCTGGCACCCTGTACACGAGTCAGCATCCACCAGCGTGTAGTAATTGGTAGCGGCTATGGACGCAGGCCTGCGAAGCCCTTTGAGAAAGACCAGCCCTTGACAACAGTCTCGACAGCAGTTGCACAGGGAGCCAGGATCCTGGCTGTTCGCCATCTGGTGGACCAGCCCCGCCCTTTCCGCCTCCTCCAGCTTGGCCATTGCCTCTTCCCTCGAGACGGGACGGCCCATGCCAAGGACCTTGTAGTAGTCAGCGTAGAAATCGAACATCATGCACACTTCCCGCGGCTGGTTGCACCCCTGCCCCAGGACCTGGCGCATGTCGTGACATGCACAGGCGGTGATGACGATCAGATCCTTGGTCAAGACCATGGACTTGACGTCGTCGTACGGAGCCACGGCCAGGCCCGGATCGACTGCGGAACCCACAGGGATGTTCCTGACGGCAATCGGCCCCCTGCTGAAGACACCAGCCTTGAAGTGAGCATCGATGAGTTGGGCAGTCTCCTTGTCCAGACGCCTGGCGATATGCTCCCATATGCCATGGCTCCATGGGGCCGCGGCATAGTAGGTAGGCTCCCCGGGCCGTTTGGGAAATCTCGGAAATGTATGCCCCTTCTTCGTCATGCGCTGCAGGATTTCTTCCACGAGTTGCGGGCTCTGCCCGATCTCCCGGGCGATCTCCTCGGAGGTACGCAACTCGGAGGTGAGACTCAAGTACATCTCGGCCTCATCTTCCGTGAAGACCTTCCTGAGCACCTCCATCTCGACCCCGGACTCCGTGGCCGCAAATCCGTGAGAATACTCATCCAGCCGCTCCCTCAGCCTGCGATAGACATCACTGTCACCCATGACCTGCCTCCGATGGGCTCAGCCCCTTGGGGAAGGTTGGAGATGCCACCTCGTGTGCGCGCCATCGTCCCCGGTTGGCCGTACCTGCCTGGAGACCACGAAGAACAACCGGCAACTCACAACTGGCAGGAATCTCAAACCATGATCCCCTTTTCCCGTCAACGCCGTTTGAGGCAGGGACGTGCCTGGCTCCACGGCCCCGCTGGGCGGACCTGCAACGGCCCATCACGTATAGACACGGAGAAAGCCCTTCAGCCTCCGCCAGTGTATCTTCCGCCTTTCGCGATTCAGGCTGTAGTACACACCCTCCACGAAGGACTTGTCCACCTGTCTCATGACGATCTTCTGGTCCACGAGATACTGGATCGCATTGGCATAGTTGACGTGGGAGAGGGACTCCGGGAGTTGTATCTTGCCGGTCTGATAGAAACGATACCCAGTGAACCTCACCCGCCACATGAACATCCTCTGCGAGAGCCTCCTGCTCGCGATGGCCTTGAGCGACGAGCCCACCACGAAATAAGATTCAAAGTAGCTCTGAAGCAGCCGAGCGAGGAGAAGGAGCTCCTGCCTACGTCCGGACGGCACGGAGAAGCCACCGTTGACGCCTCGGACAAGGTTCCTCGCCATCATGCGCTCCAAGGTCCCTCGCGTGCGCGCTTCCAAGTCCTCTTCAGGGGGAAACACGAATTCCTGCTGGAAGAAGTCCTTCAGGAAGGAGACATCGTCCAGGAGTCGCTCCATGGAGACCGCTGAGGAGCCCGCTGAGAGCAGCGAGGCAGAGATGAACGCCCCTGGGATGAAGTGGTGCAGGATGCTGTTCTTATGGTAGTCGAGGGCCCGGCGGTTCCGGTCCTGTACCTCGTAAATCCAATCCTCACGATCCTCATCATCCGCCTCCCGCCCCACCCTCACCCGCTGTATCAACCTTTCCTTCTGGAGGAGATCCAAGGTCTCGCGGAGGGTCCTGGGCACATGTTCGGCATGGCTCAACGAGGAAGAGAGCCGCGCCCCTTCGTCCTGGAGGAAGGCGTAGAAGAGGACGGCACAGCGGAGGAGCTCGCCGTAGGTGAACCCCCTCTTGGATGCGGACAGGATGGCAGAGGCAACCAGGGCCGTCGGCACCACCACAGTCACCTGGTTGATCTGCCTCGCCAAATCCGAGGCCAAGTACTGCGAGATGTTATGACGCGTGTAACGAATGGGGGAACTCGGGTTCTCGAGGGTCCTGGCCAAATACTTCTCGAGGGAGACAGGCTCGTTGAAGACGATGTATATCTTCCCGTAACGTCTGTGGATGGCCTTCCTGCTCCTCACCATTCCCCAGAAGCTCTCTCTCGGCTTCTCTTCCCCCTCCACCTCCCTGAGATAGGCGCCCTCTTCCATGACCCGCTCGTAGGAGATGGCCACTGGTACAAAGGTGATGTCGTCGCATGCACCCCCCCTGTACCCGTCGATCAAGAGAGACAAGAAGCCGAGCTTTGGCAATGTCAGCTTGCCGGAGCGGCTACGTCCTCCCTCGATGAAGAACTCCAGGGGGTAGCCCTCTCGGAGCAGGAGATGGAGATAACGGGTGAACATGGCCGGGTAAAGGGTCGAGCCGCGAAAGTCCCGCCGGATGAAGAAGGCCCCGCTCTTGCGGAAGATGAACCCCATGGGCCAGAACGCGAGGTTTAGCCC
>CAZOXN010000127.1:0-6937 GCA_964583655.1 uncultured Desulfarculaceae bacterium
TGGAGACATGCCTTCGGCCTCGTGGCCCTGCCTGGCCTCGCCTTGGCCGTGCTCTTCTGGTTCACAAGGGACTACAGGACCGTCCCCCTCGCTGAGGAGCAGGAACATCACGGGTCGGCCTCGGTGGCCGGCCTGGGGAGGTCCGTCAGGGGGCTCATGTCAGTTCCCACCCTCTGGTTCGTGTACCTGGCCTTCGCCATGAACACGGCCATCACCACTTCCCTCATGACCTGGCTTCCGTCCTATTTTCATCGGTTCCACGGGATGACCGAGCAGAGGGCCGGGACCATGGCCGCTGGGCTCGCCCTCCTGGTGCTGGTGGGCGCCCCCCTCGGGGGTTTCCTGGCCGACAAGTGGCGAAGCAAGAGGCTGGATGCGCGCATGCTCTTCTCAGGGATCACCTCCGGTGCCTCGGCCCTGCTCTTGGCCGCCTCCTTTCTCCTGGCTCAGGGCCCTGGCTTTGCCCCATTGATCATAACCTTCGGGGTCCTCACGGTCTGCTATGTGGCCCCGTCCGCAGCCGTGACACAGGACGTAGTCCATCCCGGGCTCAGGGCCCTCTCCTACGGGCTTTGTGTGATCTGCCAGCACCTCCTGGGGGGGGCGTGGTCGCCCATGCTCGTGGGCAGGCTGTCGGACAAGGTGGGATTGGACAATGCCTTGCTCGTCCTCCCCGTGTTCGGCATGGTAGCCTCGGCCCTGCTGTTGGTTGGATCACGCAGTTACGTGCGGGACCTGGAGAGGGTCAAGGCAGTGACGCTCTTGGAGGAGTGACTGGGCGAGGGCTTCCCTGGGTTCGCTCGGAGTAGGTCAATCCCAGATGGCTGAGGGAGGGGAGCACTGCCATGCCCCCCATCACCTTTCCCCCTCGGGCAGACGGACTTCTACCGAGATGGGGAGGACAGGCGGCGCTCCTCCAGGGGTAGTCAGGATGATGTGATGGCACATCTTACAGGCGGTGTCCTCTGAGGACCCATCGATCTGCAGCACATGGCATGGATAGCAGGCCTTCTTGGGAGGTCGGTTGCCCTGGTGGAGGGGTCCTGCATGGGCGATGTATCGATGGCATTCGATGCACCCTAGCCCCTCGTTCAGATGACGCCTGTGGGAGACCCTTATCAACTTGCGCTTCACGTCCACAAGATCCGCCACTTCCCCATGACAGCCCAAGCAGTGCGCATTGATCTGTTTGTCGTCTGCCAGAAAACCAGGTGGAATGGATCTGGTCTCGGGGTGACCAGCGTGACACTCACGGCATGCGATGGAGACAGGGTGTTCCTTGGAGGCCTTCCAGGAGGCATAAGGCTCGGGGTGGCACCTCTGGCAGGTGATGGAAGTGCTCTGGACCGTATGGGACATGACGAGGTAGAGCGGCACCATGGCCAAGACTGCGAGAACAACCACGATGGCGATGCCGATCTTGACCAGCCTCGCGTCCTTCATGACCTACCGACTCCCCTGGCTCAGCTGCGTCCCGTCGTACGGGCAGAACTTCCACCCACGCTCCATCGGGCGACCACAGGCCGGACACATCATCTCAGCTTGCTTTCGTTCCGGCACCAGGCGCGCCAGGAAGAGCTCCTTGCGATCCTTGCCCACGGGCACAGCCTCCAAAAGGATTCGGTCCCCCTTTGCCGAGACGAAACGGGACCCCCAGAACGAAGGGAAGCTGGGAAAATCCATGCCGCTTCTTATCCCTTGAACCGCCATGGATCTCTCGTCGAATATCTGGAACTCACTGCCGTCGGCCTGGATCACGAAGAGTCCGACCCCCTGCACCCGGTGAAAGATCGTCTTGCCGTCGCTGCTCATCTCCCTGAAATCCACGCGGTCCGTCACCTTGGAGAGGACCTGATGCATTCCCTTCCTGCCGAACCCCAGGGCATATGTCCCCATACCCTCCATCTTCTTTCCGCTGTAAAAGAAGGCTACGGTCTTGGCATCGCGGCTCACGTCACCCCGGACCATCCACCGGTCCTTGATGGCAGCTATCTTCTCCAACCCCTTTCCGTCGGATGCCATCGTGTACAGGTCGTAATCTTCCTTTTCCGCCGTGGACTGGGCCCCGAAGACCAGTTTCCTTCCGTCCCCGCTCAACTCGAAGACCCATCCCCCGTTGGTGAAGGGATTGCGAGGATACCCATCCCAGGACCAATCCCTTTCCTTCCACTTGGGGGCCATGAGGGTCCTCTGTCCAGATCCATCGGAGCGTACCACCAAGACCCCGCTCGGCATGGACACGTCCCTGGCGCCCAGGTGGCCCTTGACGAGGCAGGCTATGTGCTGCCCGTCGTCGCTGATCCTGTATTGGCTTACTGAACGCCATTGGTCGCTCAGAAAACCGAGACCCTTCCAATCCCTTGCCGCCAACTCCTCGTTTCTGAAGGGTATGACCCTCAGATCCGTCCCGTCCGAGGCGGCAACACACAGGTAATGGTCCTCCAGGAAAAGTGGGGCTCCAAGGCTCACAGAGAAGGCCACCTTTCGCCCGTCTCCGCTGATGACAGGAGGTTTTGTCCCGCAGAGGAGCAACTCTCCGTCGTGGGGCGCAGGAGCCTTGACCGTCCTGTCCGTGAATATGGCCTTGCTGCTCATCCGATCCACATCCAATACGCGTATGGATGCGATCTTCTCCCCCTTCTGAACATCCAGTGCCTCCTGCCTGTATGCCACAAGCCTCCCCGCCTCATCCATGGAGGGATGGCTCACCACATCGTCCTTGGAAAAGGTCAGCCTCTGGAGCTGCACTCCCTCGGGCCGGCCCTGTGCATCAAGCCCTTGCAGTTGCACGGCGCATATGGCAGAGGCGGCCAGTGCGACGAACGCAATCCTCTTGATTATTCCCATTGCCTATTCTCCGCTGATCCGTTCAGGGCCCTCAGACCTTTCTCGCTTTGACCATCGTACCCATCCAAACCTGACCTCGGCTCATGGGGTCGAGCCGAATGGGGATCAAAGGTTCGATGTGGACACCTCCTCCATGCCTCTCCCACCAGATCAGGTGGGAGTCCGGGTCAGTGGACTTGAAGGGTTTACCCTTGGCGAAGTGTCCGTAACCCCAATGCCCGGAACCTCTGGAGATGGCCAAGACCCCTGGATGTAGCCCTTGGGTGATGTGCACCTTGGCAACAGCCCTCCTTCCCGAGGAGTCGAGCTCGATGCAGTCCCCTTCTGCCAGCCCGAGATCCTTGGCAGTATTCTCGTTGATCCAAGCACGGTTTTCATGGGCCAGCTCACGGATCCACTTGGCGTTGGAGTGACCCTCTGAGGAAAGCGAGCGAAACGGTATTAGCAAGAACAGGCCTGCACCAGGTTTTTCCACCGGCACGTACGAGGGCAGGGGAGGCGCCCCCTTCCTCTCCAGGGCATGGGAGAAGACCTCCATCCGGCCTGAGGCAGTGGGGAATCCCCCGGATTCGAACGAACGGAAACGAGGCCTTGCGTCTGGGGCGGACCAGACACCGCTTTTCCTGAGGCCCCCAAGACCACCCTCCACCTTGATCCCAGGCACACTCGCCAGGAGCCTCTCTACGTATTGCTTGGCATCTCGGAATCCGGGGCCTTTGTTTCCACCCCCTGATAACCTCCACGCGAGGCCCAGGAGGAAGTCCTCCCATGGCAGGGCCTCCCCCCTTGGCCTCACCACCAAATGATCCAGCCGGTTGACGGTCGCTTCTTTGAGCCTCTGCGCCTCCGGGACAGGGACCACGATGGGCTGTCTCAGGCCGACGAACGGGATCATATCCATGGAAGGACTGGATTCGAGACCCCAGCCCTCCAGGTACGTGGCGGCGGGGAGGACGAGGTCAGCCAAGGCCGCTGTCTCGCTCATATGGGTGTCCATTACCACCAGGTGGCCGATGCGCCCTTCATCCTCCAGTGCCTTCTGCACATCTTCTCCCTGCGGCAGGCCGTGGGCTGGGTTGGCCATGTAAGCCAGATAGAGCTCGGCCCTTCGGTGACCTTCGATGAGCCCCTTCAATGCCTCCGCTGGATCGATCCTCTCGACCTTCTCGACACGCCCCAGACCGAGATCTGCCTCCTCCAAGGGGAAACGCCTGGGCAGACAGTAACCCCCCGGCTGGTCGATGCCCCCAACCAGGGCGTTGAGCAACAAGATGCATCTTTCCGCCAGAGTCCCATTGGCGTGGAGTGCCACCCCATCTCCGGCGAAGGCAACCGAAGGTTTACGCGTGGCGAACTCGATGGCCATCCTTCGCAGCTCTCGGCCATCTATGCCGCTTTCGTGTTGCGCCCTTTCTACGGTATACGGAGCCAGGTGCTTTCGGAGCCTTTCCCCTGGGCAATTGGTCCACTCTTCGACAAAGGCCCTGTCATAGAGCCCGCTCTGCACTATTACGTTGGCCATAGCCAAGGCCACCAGGCCATCGGTGCCTGGCGTCAAGGGGTGCCATTCGTCGCTCAGGGCAGCGGTCTCTGAAAGGCGTGGGTCGAAGGTGATGAGCTTTGCGCCACCACCAACCCTCGTCTCCACGAGCCTCTGGACGAAGGGAACGAACAGCTCGTGGTGATCGTACGGGTTGGAGCCGAAATTCATGATCGTCTTGGCCCTGGATATGTCTGGGATACCCCTTCCCGCTCCCCAAGTCAGACGGTGGGCGAGCTCTGAAGAGGGGAGGGTCTCGTCCTCCATGCAAAGGGCATCTCTTCCGAGGCCCAGGACCCCGAGCAGGCCGTGGGTCAGGAGTCCCCTCTGGGCCTCATGCACGAAGAGTTCGCCCCTCTTGCCGCCCCCGCCTCCTCGTATTATCCCAACCACGTGGAGGAAGGCCTCGTCCCAACTGATCCTCTTCCACTTGCCCTCACCGCGTCTCCCAGTGCGGATCATCGGATACAGGACCCGGTCCGGGTCCTCCTGTAGGTTCATCCCTGACAGGCCGCGAATGCATATCCTCCCCTTGCTGTTGGGATCCTTGGGGTTGCCCAGGAGGGCTCGAAGCGTTCCGTTATGCAAGAACCCGAGGATCCCACATCTGGCGTTGCAAAGGGTGCAGGTCGTGGGAAAGGCGTCCAGGGGAAGCCCCGTGAACCTCGACACCTCTCCTAGGCCGAGGGCATCTGCCACCTTGGAGAAATGCACGAGACCGGCCCCTCCCACGGCCCCGCCGAGGGCCACCTTCAAGAAATCCCTGCGAGTCCACTGGAGCCGGTTGGATGAAGAACGACCCATCACCTTTCTCTCTTATCGTAGATGCTCCCACCCTTTTCAAAAGGGAGCACCGAGACATCCTTCCCAACATAGAAGACCTGTGGGTTGGTGCCGTAAGAGACCTTGAGAACCTGGGAGGGCCTGGCGCTGAGTATCTCGGCCACGGGACTCGCAGGATCCTTGAGGTCCCCGAATGACATGGCACCTGTTGGGCAAGCCTCCACGCATGCGGGATTGAGGCCCGCCTGGACGCGATGCAGGCAAAAGTCGCACTTCTGAGCCACCCGCTTGATGGGATCCAGGTAGCGCATCTGGTAAGGACAGGCCACCATGCAGATCTTGCAGCCGATGCAGAGGTGCGGGTCCACCACCACCACGCCATCCTCCTTGCGTCGGTAAGTGGCCTTGACCGGGCATACGTACACACAAACGGGATTCTCACAATGGTTGCAAAGAACGGGCAAGACCGGCCTTTTCACGCGCGGGTAAGTGCCTGCCTCCCGCCTGTTCACCCAGATCCTCCACACCCCGAGGGGGACCTCGTTCTCCATCTTGCACGCCACGGTGCAGCTATCGCACCCGATGCAACGGTTCAAGTCAATGGCCATGGCGTATCGTTTGCTCTTCATGACAGGGCGCTCGCCTCTGTTTCATTGGCGCCGGAGGCACCGTCATAAGAGGTCTCCTCCAACCGCAGGACCTTCACCCCCACCGAGTAGATGAGAAGGCACAAGGCGAAGGAGCTTGCCACCACGAGCCACTCCGTCAGACTCGGGGTATAAGAGGCGTACCCCCCTCCCCATGCTGGAAAGATCTGGCCGCTCACAACCAAGTCCCAGCGGGACACGAACAATCCTGTCAGCACGCAAAGGGCTGCAATCAAGACGCCCGGTATGGTCCTGGCCGCTGGATGAAAGAGCAAAAAGAAGAATGGGAGCAAGAGGCCCATGGCGACCTCGAATACCCAGAATTTCAGCGCTAGCGGTCCGCATATCATGGCCACCATTGCCTCGTACTTACCAGGGGGGTGTCCGTAGAGGCTTGTCACGACCTTCCAAATCCAGAAGAAGATCACTATCCCCAGGAAAAAGGAGAGAAGCCTCCTGCCCATGTGGACCATGAGATCCTGGGTCTCCGCAGACATGACCCTCTTCTCGGCCCAATGGGTGGCGATGGTCATGATGATCAGAAAGGCAGTGCCCGAAACCAGGGCTGAGAGGATAAAGTAGATGGGGAGGTAAGGCCCCTCCCAGAAGGACTTGGCCCTGACGAGGCCGAATATGGCCCCGAGGGTGCTGTGGGCGGCTATGGCCGTGAGAAATCCGAAAAGCCCGGCGTACCTGGCCAGGGAGTACCTGTTGAGGAGGAGACCGCACAGCTCTATGACCAGGAAGATGAGGTAAAGGGTGTAGAAAAAGGCCATCCACCATATGGGGGCGGAGAAATTCGGAGAGACCAAGAAGAGCGATCCCAACCTCCAAGGTCTTTCGGTCTCAACCCCTATGGATAGGAAGCCGGCCAGCAACGTGATGATGGAGAGGAAGACGCCCCTCCTGGCCACGATCTCGAACCGGTGAAACCCGAAGACATGACCGAACGATGTGACGAAACAGAGGCCCGTGCTGGTGACAACGAAAAACACGTATGTGGAGATGAGGATCCCAAGGGGCACGGTGTTGGTGGCCCCCATGAGCTCCTCGTGGCTCAAGAAACGGATGATCGTGGCTACACCGCCTGCTGCCAGCACGGTGCAGAGAAAGCCCAGCC
>CAZOXN010000128.1:0-6891 GCA_964583655.1 uncultured Desulfarculaceae bacterium
CTCCGGGGGGGTGGGCCTGGAGAGACTGATCAGGTCCTCTTCCAGGGTCCCCATACTGGGAGCCGCATGCATGAGCCGGGCCATCACCGGGGCTGCCTTGGTGTTGGTCGTAGTGACTGGCCTAGTGAACCATCAGGAGACCTATCGGAGATGGTGGGCCTATGTGGGGAAAGGGCTCTCGTGGGAGGCGTACCTGGCGACCTTCCCGGATTTGAGCGGTCGGTATAGGCCCTTTGTCTTGGAGGAATGGGAGGTCGGCCAGGCCTTGAGGGCCATGGGGCCCTCGGACAAGACACTCCTCATATGGGGCGGCTTCACGCCCCTGGTGTACTACTTCTCGGGCCTGAGGCCTTCCACGCCTTTCCTGTACACCAACTTCATCACGGTGCCAGGCCCTTGGGGCGAACAGTGGATGCGACGGTTGGCGGACTCGGTCTCGACTAGGCCCCCTGGGGCGGTCGTCCTCTTGAACTCGGGGGGCCTAGGTGACACGCTGCGCGACCTCCAGGGGTCTGCGCCAGTCCTCTATGATCTGCTCCACTCCAGTTATTCCCTGGAGGCCAAGCTGGGGCCTTTCCTCATCTATCAGAGACTGTCCGAGCGGCAACGGTTCCACAGGACGGGAGGCCCCTGAGATCAGCGCGGTGCTCGGGACAGTCGTCCCCAGGTGGCCCTCGACAAGAAGGCCACGGTTCCCAGGAACGCCCCGAGCCCGCAGTACAAGAAATAGAGCCATTCCATGGCCATTCCCTTGAGGGCAAAGGCCCACCCACCGTGTCTGTAACAGTAGACCACCCAGCCCCAGTTCATCATGGCCGTGCCCAAGAGGCCAGCGCACAGACCCAAGACGCCCAGCACCAGGGTCTTTGCCACGAGGACCCATATGAGCGCCAGGGGTAGGACGATGGCGCTCACCCGATGGGAATACCGGGTGTTGAGGTCGTTCACGAGGAGCCTGTGTCTCCAGATGAGCTCGGTCCACGGGATGGCACGCTGGAAGAGCTCAGAACGAAGCAAGGACCAGAGGGAGTAGTGTTTGTGGTGTTTCACCTGGATCTCTGGCACCAGGGCGATCCTCAGGCCTGCCTCGACGAGGCGGTAACCCAGGTCTATGTCATACAGAAACACTTCTTCTTGGAATCCCCCCACAGCCCAAAAGGCCTCTTTCCTCACCGCGCCGCACCCTGTCCAGAACGTCGTGGCCTCCCTCTGGGAGGTCAGGTGGATGTAGTGATGATGAAGGTTCTTGTACCGGCTCAAGAAGCCTCGGGCAGGGCACTGTGCGCTGTAAGCACCGAAGACAGCGCTCAGCCCTGGCCTCCTGCGCAGCTCCTCGTGGAGACCGTGCAGTGTGTCCGGGGCGATCTCGATATCCGCGTCCGTGAAGGCAAGGATGGGGGCCGTGGCCACCTCGGCCCCGCGATTGCGTGCCGCTGCTCCACCAAGCCGTTCTCCAAGGGCGATCAGTCGTACGGGGAACCTCGATGCCACCTCCCTCGATCCGTCGGTGGAACCATCGTCAACTACTATGACCTCAGCCTTCACCCCCTGAGATTCGAAAATCGCCTCCAGGCAGATGGAGAGGGTGGCCTCGCCATTGAAGACCGGGACGATGACAGAGACATCTGGTGGGCTGGTTTCCACTTGTCGTGATCGGCTACCTCAGGAGCTGAGTAGTTCCCCTAGCCTGAACCCGTCGGCCATGACCTGGTCCATGTCCTTGTACTCAAAGGCCCCTGTGCGCCCCAGGAGGTGGAAGTTGGCCATCTCGGCCGATGCGAACCCTTTCACGATCTGCAGGTCACCCCGGAACCCTCGGGAGTAAACGGGGTGGGTGAAAGGCACCCGAAGGACCTTGGAATCCAGGACCCTCGATCCCTCCAGGAGGCCGAGGCCGCACAGCTCCTCCACGGCCAACTGGACCATGGAGGGGTCGGGTTCTAGCCAGAGGCCCTCATCTCTCTCGGAGAAGACCTCTGCACAGAGCGAGGTCCTTCCCGCCGGGGCCAACTCTGGGCTCCAGTTCCTGGGCTCATGGATGCGGCAGATGCGCAGATGGGGATCCGGCAGGTAGACCCAGGTGTCCCGGGTGAGGCCTGGGCCAGACAAGAGCAGATAGACGAAGATCATATGCCTGTAACACAGCCTGGATGCCGCCCCTTGGACCGAGGAGGGAGGCGCGGGCGAGAGGAGCTTGCACCATTCCGTTATGGGGATGCTGGATATGACTCGCGAGGCGGTGAGTGTCATTGCCTCGTCTCCGGCCCTGGCCAGGACGCGTGTCACCCTCCCTGTGCTGCGTTCCAGGGCCTTCAGCTCCACCTGGCAGAGTATCCTCCCTCCGAGACGCTCCACCTCTTGGGCGAGTCTCTCGGCGATCCTGCCTATCCCGCGTCTCGGATAGAGAAAACGTGTGGCATAGGTTCGAGGTCTGGCCCCCCGGGACGGAAATACCGCACGAAGCAGGGCGTGAAGGAGGTCCATGAGGTCGATGCGCTCCCTGGCCCAGTCGGCCGACAGGCCTCGAGCCTCCATGCCCCAGACCTTTTCCGTGTAAGGCTTGAAGAAGATCTCATACAGGCTCCTCCCGAAGCGATTCAAGGCCCACTCCTCGAATGTCTCCTCCTCGCCTCGCCTTACCAAGGAGCGAAGATGCCCCCAGGCATAATCCCTCCCTATCCTCAAGGCTACTCTGGGGCCAAAGGAGAGGAAGGCTTGCGCTGGCTTCAAAGGGTAACGGAAGAAACGCCCCCCGAGGCAGATGTGGCTTCTCCTCGGGACCTCGATCAATTCGCCATCCAGGAGGCCGCGAAGCTGCCGGAGCAGATCAGGATCCCGGCTCAGTAACCTGTGCCCGCCAAGGTCGAAGGCCTGGTCAGGGGCCAAGCGGATGGTTCTGGCGAGCCCGCCTACCTCCCCTGCCCTCTCCAGCACGGTGACGGACCAGCCTCGGCGGACCAGGGAGAGGGCCACGCTCAGGCCTGCCAGGCCAGCCCCGAGGACCAGGGCGGATGGCTCGGCCCCAGTCGCTGACTTGCTCGGGTGTTCCATGTCGCCTTGGATCCCTTGGGTGGAGGCGAGGCCGCCTTCCCATCCGAAAAAAAGAGGGGCCCATGGGACCCCTCCGCACATCGGTCTCTGTCTCCTTCATCAGCCGCCGTGATGGTGACCACCATTATGATGGTGCGGCGGCTCGGTAGGCTTGATGAACTCGCCAGGGGCACGGTCCGGTGGGGGCAAAATCACATCCAGGCCCTGCTGCCTGAGCTCCTTTTCCAGGTCATCCTTGTAACGCCTCTGCTCCGCGGGAGTGAGCTTTGCAAAGAAGTTCAGGATCTGCTGGAGCTGATCAGCGGTTATGGCACCTTGTTCCATGCTCCCGTCCGGACGCACTATACACCACTGCCCCGAGGTGATGGTGAGCTTTTCCCCGGTCTTGGAGCTGGTTATCTCCAGATCCCCGAACAGGTGGTAGGCCGTGCTCGTCTCTCCCTCGAAAACTGCGACACTGTCGCTCCCCCTGACCCCCATGACCGCCGTGGGGGTCTGGACCACGAAGTTGCTCTTGTCCTTGGCCAGGTACTTGGTCACGATGAAGCGGAGTTTGCCCTGGAGAAGTCCGATCACCGACTGCGCCCGTTTCTTGTCCGGTGAAAGCTGATACTCTCGGACCTCTATGGAGGTGTTCTCCGCCAGCACGGTCATGCTATCGTCGTCGTAAAGGACCTTGGCCCTCGCGCCGGGGCCGGTCCTGATCTTGTCCTTCTCCAAGATGTCCTCATAGAGCCTAGCGGCTCGGAACTCCCTATCCTCGGGGTGGAGTATCTCCACGTTTCCCCTTATCTCCGCCATGGTGCCCACCTTTTTGGCAGGGGCGCACCAAGCCGTCTGCCAGGATCCGGCCGTCAACCCCAAGACGGCCAATCCTATCCACCATTTCTTGCACCAGCGTTCCATCTCGGTCCTCCTCGCGAGGGGTGGATCCAGGGTCAATAACTCCAAGAAAGCAACAACGAGTAAATCTGGCGATCGTAGTCATAGTCGCCGATATTGGAATCGTTGCGGATGTGGGCGATGCGCCCCTTGAGATCGAATCCGTTCCCCAGCGGTTTTGCCAGTTGCCATGCGAAGGAATAACGTAGGTCATCCCGCTCCACGCCGAAGATCGTGTTGCGGTGCATGTAGGACCGGTTCTGATACTCGAAGTCAAAATTGAACGTGAGCTCCCACGGGAGCTGGTACTGGAGACCTGCAAGGACCAGGAAGGCAGTGTAATCCAGGTTCTCCCCGTGGGTGCGATCACCCTCCATCCCTATACCGGCCCTCACGTATCCCCTCCCACCCTGCAGGAGATAGTACTGATTGTATTCCCCGCGGAGGTTCATCCCGTCGGCGTCATCGGCGTCGATGGTGGGGAAGTGATACTCCTTGTGCTGCCAGCGGAAGTAGAGCTCCGGCGCCAGGTTGTATGGGGCCAGGTACATGATGTTTCCGCCCAGGGAGTGGGTGTCAGAGAGATGGTCGGCGTCCAGGAAGACGCTCTGGAAGTAATAGAAGGGCCTTATGTACCAGTTGGGCTTTCTCCAGACACCGTAGAGCTCGGCCAGGTTGCTGATAACGTTCATGTCGCTGCTTCTGTCGTGGAAGCTGCCATAGAACCCGTACCTTCCTCCCAAGGACCACTCTCCCAAGTCCAGGAACCGATAATCCATGAGGGCCGACAGCGGGAAACGGAACTGACCCTTGTCAGGGAGGTCCAGGGGGATCCCAAGGGTGTTCTTGTTCCCCTCCAGGGTCACGTTGCTGTCGTACTCCACCCCTGTGGTGAGCTTCAGGGAGAACCTCTTGACCTCGGCCGCCCGTCTGAGCTCTGTGGCCTGGGTCGCATAGTCCGTCATGGGATTCGTCTCCACCACCCGTTGGAAAAGGGCCCCGGCGGCCTGGGACTCCCCCAGCTTGGAGAGGGCCGCGGCCTCGTGGAACATGGCCCCTTGGGCGAGCCTTGGATCCAGGTTCCTCGCCTCCTGGAAATCCGCTGCTGCTTCCCGAAAGGCCCCCTTCTTGAACCGAATCAACCCCCTATAGAAGAGGATCTCCCCATTTCTTGGAGAGAGCCGGTTGGCCTCCTCGATGGCACCCAGGGCACGGTCATAGTGCCCTTCCATGGCAAGGGCCACCGCCAGGTTCAGATGATTCCTGGCAGCCCCAGGCTCCTTCTTCACTGCCTCCTCATAGACAGCCGTGCCCGAGGGTTTTCCTGCGGCCTTTGCCTCTGCCTGATACAGGTACTTGCGGATCTCAAGGTTCGAGGGATCCTCTCGGGCGGCCTCACGCAAGTTCTCAGCGGACTCCTGGTACCTCCCCTGATCGTAGTACATAACGCCCTTGGTGAAAAGCACCTCAGAGAGGTCCGATGCGAAGGAAGACTGCGCTGCCAAGATCCCTGCAAACGTGCTGAACGCCCCTAGGAGCAAAACGAGTCGTGTCATGGTCTGCACCGTCCTTCTTCGGGTTTCCCCCCGATTCTTCCTTTCCATTGGGGGGGAGGATATCGGCAATGGCCCGACATGTCAAGATGAATTGTCAGGAATGATCCATAATCTCTCAAGAAATCCCCTGGAATGCCTTTTCCCTCCATTGGGAGGGATGCCGAAGCCCCCCCACTTTCCATGAGTCTCAAGACATGATGAACTCCCGAGGCGGCCTTGGGCCGCAACCAAGGCCTTGGAGAAGCAGCCCCATGTCCCTTTGTTTCACACCTTCACCACGGCCCTCTCCTGGTGGCAGTCCCCCCATGGAGGGATTGCCGCATCTCCCTAGGCACGCGGGAGTGCCTGCCCAGCGCCCAAAGGCCCCTGATTGTCCGGGCATGCACAGGACAAAGGTCTGCAACCAAGACCTGGGTGTTACCCTCCACAAGGCCCAGGGGAGATGGATGAGGAGCGGGGAACTGCAAGGAAACGGGTCCGCGAGATCGTTTGAAAGGGTGGTGCTTTTGGGATATCTTACTCGTGGGTGGTCGCTGATGCATTCTTTCATGAAGAGGTCCAATCATGGCCCGCCGCGACGCTGGGGCCGAAATCGACCGCTCAGATCCTGTTGAGGTCGTCGCCACTTGAATGCACGAAGAAAGAGGTCATGGATCCTCGCTTTCCTGATAGGGTTTGCCCTCATCTCGGTGGTGACGTTCCTGACCCTCGGTCATTGGCTGCCCAGGTTACTGAACACCCAGGACATGAAGGCCTTCCTCTGTACCCAGGTCCGAGAGGCCACCGGCCTGGATGCCACAGTGGGCTCCGTGGAGTTTACGCCATGGAACTGGCTTGAGGTTCGAGGCAAGGCCCTGGTGCTGAAGCGCCCCCCAGGGGGGGAGACCGTGGCTGAGGTCCCGCTCGTGCGCCTCAGGCTCGGTTGGAGAGAGGCGATCCAGGGGCGGCTCGCGGTGCACGCCATCTCCCTGGAGGGGCTCAGGGTCTCGTTCACGGGCCACGACTCACTGCCACGGTTCGGGGACGATAGCCTGGCCGTCTTGGGAGGGCTCTTTCAACTGGCGCCTCACATCAGGGTCTCCGATGCCCACCTCTTCTGGGCTGATGGCAAGGCGGAATTACGCCTCCAAAAAGGCGATATCTGGCCATCCCCTGAGGAGGAGAGGATCGTATTCCAGGGGCAGGGGGAGATCTGGGGAGAGGAAGGCAGGTTGGGGGAGTTCCATGGGAGAGGGCATGCGAGCTCCCAGGGGGGGGCCCGTGTGGTCCTCGAGTGCGACCGGGTGCGGCTCGCTCCACTGACCCATCGTTTGGTGCCTTCGATTTCTTCCCTCCAAGTCCAAGGCGTGGCCAACCTCGTCTTGCAGATGGAAGGGGGGTACCTCGATGGCCGGGTCAAGGG
>CAZOXN010000129.1:0-6883 GCA_964583655.1 uncultured Desulfarculaceae bacterium
GCTTTTTTTGCGGGGGCGGCGAACCGCCCCCTTTTTCTGCGCGTTGCTTTCGGAAGAATATCCATGAAGGAGGGAAAAAGCCGTGTCCAAGATCATCGCATCTGCAGCCATTCGTGGCGCTCACAAGATAGTGGCTCGGGCAGAGAAGGAGTTCAAAGAGGCCCTCGAGAATTACGGCCCGGACCAGGCCGTAGGGTTTCCCAACACCGCGTATTATCTGCCCATAATCTACGGGATGACCGGCATCGCAGTGGCCAAGCTGGGGGACATCCCCCAGGTCCTTGAGCGTTGCAAACTCCTGCTCCCGGCCCCTGTGCGGGAGCGCGTGCACCTGCCGTACCTGGGTCCCACACTGGATGCCGGAATGGCGACCCTTTTTGCGGACGAGATCATAGAGGTCCTGCGCTACCTGAGGGAACCGGATTTCTACCTCCAGGGCGAGGACGTCACCGAGGACAAGATTTGGCTGGGGGCGGCTGACGACATCATCATGCGCAAGCGTGGTATAGAGTTCGTGGACGGCACTGCCCCTGGATTCGCGGCGATCCTGGGGGCCGCCCCGGACATCCAGACTGCCAAGAAGATCGCCGAAGAGCTCCAGAGGAAGAACCTCTACGTCTTCATGGCAGCTAGCACGGACGGCAAGCGCTTCGCCGAGCAACTGGTGGAGGCCGATGTCCAGATAGGATGGCCCACCCGGCTCGTCTCGTTCGGTCCGGATCACACGGCCACGTGCTTCGCCCTCGGTTTCGCCACCAGGGCGGCCATGTCCTTCGGTGGGTTGAAGCCAGGGGAGTTTCGCAAGATCCTCATCTACAACAAGGACCGAGTCTTCGCCTTCGCCCTGCCCATGGGATTCGTGTCCGACGAGTGGTACGCCCAGGCGGCCGGCGCCATCAACTACGGCTTCCCGGTCATCGCCGACACCCCCATCCCGGAGATACTCCCGACTGGGGTTTGCACTTACGAGCACGTCGTGTCCAACATCCCTCATGACCAGTTGGTCTCCAAGGCCGTTGAGGTCAGGGGGCTCAAGGTGACGGTGTCCGAGGTCCCTGTGCCTGTGGCCTACGGCCCTGCCTTCGAGGGTGAGAGGGTCCGGGGGGAGGACATCTACCTGGAGGCCGGCGGGGGCCGCACCCACGCGGTGGAGCTCGTGGCGATGAGGCAGATGAACGAGATCGAGGACGGCCACATCGAGCTGGTGGGCCCGGATCTCAAGGACGTGGAGGCAGGAAGCAGGCTCCCGCTGGGCATCCTGGTGGAGGTGGCAGGCCGCAAGATGCAAGAGGACTTCGAGCCGATCCTGGAGCGCCAGATACACCACCTCCTCAACTACGCCCAAGGCGTCATGCACATAGGGCAGAGGGACATAGCCTGGATCCGCATCGCCAAGCAGGCAGTGGAGAAGGGGTTCGAGTTGAAGCACTTCGGCTCCATCCTCCATGCCAAGTTCCACGAGGACTTCGGGGCGATAGTGGACAAGGTCCAGGTGACCATCATGACCGATGCAGCCAAGGTTGAGGAGTTGCTGGCAAAGGCGAGGGCCACTTACACCCACAGGGACGACAGGATCGAGGGGATGACGGACGAATCCGCGGAGATCTATTACTCCTGCACCCTTTGCCAATCCTTTGCCCCCAATCATGTTTGCATCATCAGCCCTGAGCGAACAGGGCTGTGCGGGGCATACAACTGGCTGGATTGCAAGGCCTCGTTCGAGATAAATCCCACTGGGCCGAACCAGCCAGTGGAGAAGGGCGATGTCGTAGATCCGAGACTGGGTCAGTGGAAGGGGACCAATGAGTTCCTCAAGAAGGCATCGCGCGGTGCCTTGGATCACTACAACTTCTACAGCATCGTCTATGATCCCATGACCACCTGTGGCTGTTGCGAGTGCATCGCCGCTGTGCTCCCCATGTGCAACGGGGTGATGACCGTGGATCGGGACTACACTGGGATGACACCCTGCGGCATGAAGTTCACGACCCTTGCCGGGACCATCGGTGGCGGGGTGAGCACCCCAGGATTCGTGGGCCATGGGAAGTACAACATCACCCAGCGCAAATGGCTCATAGGGGACGGGGGGCTCCTGAGGTTGGTTTGGATGCCCAAGCGGCTCAAGGAGGAGATCTGGGATCGCCTGAAGAAGCGGGCTGAGGAACTGGGCCATCCTGACCTTCCGGAGAAGATCGCCGACGAGACCGTGGGGACCACCGAGGAGGAGATCCTGCCCTGGCTGGAGGAGAAGGGGCATCCGGCCCTGACCATGGAGTCGATCTTGGGCTGACGATTTGCCCGTGGTCGGTTGTCCGTGGTTTGTCGCAACCGACCACGGACAACCGATGACGGCCCGGATGGCCCGCGGGGCGATGGTGTGGACGCGTTGTTTTGGAGAGAAGCCATTCCAAAGACTGCTGAAAGGAGTGGAAGATGGGCTTGACCGGGATCCAGATATACAAGCTATTGCCTAAGACCAATTGCGGGGAGTGTGGGGTGCCCACATGTCTTGCCTTTGCCATGGCCCTGGCCGCTGGCAAGGCCGAGCTCGCCTCCTGTCCCTACGTCTCGGATGAGGCCAAGGAGCTGCTCTCCGAGGCCTCGGCCCCTCCCATCAGACCCGTGGTCATCGGCTCTGGGGAAAGGACCCTCAAGATCGGGGGCGAGACCGTGCTCTTCCGCCACGAGAAGACCTTCTTCAATCCTCCGGGCATAGCGGTTCGCGTGGCAGATGACATGCCCGAGTCGGAGGTGGACGGAAGGCTCAAGCGGTTTCAGGAGCTGCAGTACGAGCGCGTGGGCCTCACCTTGCGGCCTGACCTCGTAGCCGTGCAGGCATCTGACGGCGATGCCGGGAGGTTCGTTGCCTTGATCGAAAAGGTCAAGGCGGCTGTGGCTGCCCCGCTGGTCCTGATGTCCAGGGACCCCAAGGTCATGGAGGCGGGGCTCAAGGCGGCTGCGGACCGCAAACCCCTAGTCTACGCAGCGACCCCGGATAACGCCGAGGCCATGGGGGAACTCGCCAAGGCCCACGGCTGTCCCTTGGCGGTCAAAGGCAAGGATCTCGATGAAGTCGTCTCTCTCACCACCAAGCTCACCGAGGCTGGCCTCAAGGACCTGGTGATCGATAGCGGATCCAGGGACTTCAGGCGAGCGTTGGAGGATCAGATCTTCATCAGACGCGCAGCGCTCCTCAAGAAATTGAGGCCCCTGGGATTCCCGACCATAGTCTTCCCCTACGAGATGACGGATGACTTCCGGAAAGAGACCGTGCTGGCCGCCACCTTCATCGCCAAGTACGGCGGGATCGTTGTCTTGAGCGACCTCCAGGGGCACAGCCTTTTCCCTCTGTTCCTGGCCCGGATGAACATCTACACGGATCCGCAGCGACCCATGGCCACATCGCCGGGCATCTACGAGATCAACGCGCCCAGCGAAGGCTCCCCCATGTGCGTCACGAGCAACTTCTCCCTGACGTACTTCATAGTCTCGGGCGAGATAGAGTCGAGCCGCGTTCCCACCTGGCTCGTGGTCATGGACACGGAAGGGCTCTCGGTGATGACCGCGTGGGCAGCTGGCAAGTTCGTGGGAGATGCCATCGGGATCTTCATGAAGAAGTCCAGCGCCGTGGAGAAGGTCAAACACAAGAAGGTGATCATCCCAGGTTACGCGGCCGCCATATCCGGAGATCTGGAGGAGGAACTCGTGGAATGGGAGGTCTTGGTCGGGCCTCGCGAGGCGTCACATCTCCCGGCATATCTGAAGGAGTGGAAGGCCTAGGAGGAACGGCTGGCATCCAGTAATGGGCCGCTTGCGCGATGCAGGGCTGACGATCCGTGATGGTGCGCGACGAGCAGGCCTTCCGCGTACACCCAGTTTCGTGGAGCTTGCGCCTTGGATCATGGATCCTGATGGTGCACCCCTTCTCAAGGAGGATACTCGATGCTGCTGATCGGAGAGAACCTCAATGTCATGGTCAAGCGTATTGGTCAGGCCATGAAGGACCGTGACCCAAAGCCGATTCAGGAGATGGCCTTGGCCGAGGCAGAGGCTGGGGTGGACTTCATAGACATCAATCTTGGGCCGGCTAGGAAGGGCGGCGACGAGCTCATGGAGTGGATGGTCAAGACGGTCCAGGAGGTGGTAGACACCCCGCTCTATCTGGACACCACGAACATCCAGGCCGTCGAGGCAGGGCTCAAGGCATACAAGCCCAAGAAGGGCAAGGCAGTGATCAATTCCATCATGTGCAGGCAGGAACGCATGGAGGTCCAGATACCCATGGCCGCCAAGTATGATGCCGGTATGGTGGCGTTGCTGTGGGGCCCCGAGGGTCTGCCCCGTGACGCCTCGGAAAGGAGCTTGCTGGCCACGGATATCCTGACCCGTGCCATCGAGGCCGGGATTCAGCCTCAGGACATATACGTTGACCCCATCATCACGCCGGTGAACGTCCAGCAGGTTCAACTCCTGGAGTGCATCGAGTTCATGAAGCAGCTCCAGGAGATGGCGGAGGTGATCGCCCCAGGGGTCCAGTCCACCTGCGGCCTGTCCAACTGCTCCAACGGAGCCCCGGATCATCTGCGGCCCATCCTGAACCAGACCTTCATGATCATCATAGAGAAATACGGGATGACCTCTGCCATCGTGGACGCCTTTGACGAGGGGCTTAGGGCCATCGCCCGAGGGAAACGAGATGACATCACCCGCCTGGTCCATCGTGTGGTGGATGGAGGGCAGGTGGACATGGCTTCCCTGAGCAAGGAGGAGCAGGACTATGTCAAGACGGTCCGAGTCCTCCTGGGACATACCCTTTATTCTGACTCCTGGTTGGAACTCTGAGGGATCCCCTGGAGGAGAGGGGCGGGTCGTGGGGGAGGCACTGGTTCTCATCGCTGAGGCATGGGCGCAGATGGGATGAAGCTGCGAGACTTGATGCAAGTGCTGGAGGCGGAACTCATCGTCGGGGACGACGAGAAGCTGAACCAGGAGATCCGCAAGGCCTTCGCCTCTGACCTGATGAGCGATGTCTTGGCCTTTGCGACGGAGGGATCCCTCCTTCTCACCGGGCTGACCAACGCCCAGGTGATCCGAACCGCGGAGATGCTGGACATCTCCGCCATCCTGTTCGTGCGAGGCAAACGCCCCCAGCCGGAGGCCGTGCAACTAGCCGCTGCCAAGGGCATCCCGCTGTTGACCACCCCTTACATCCTGTTCGAGAGCTGCGGAAGATTGTACAAGTGCGGGATCGCGGGTTCACGGGTGAAGGTGACCGTTGAGCAGGGATGACCCATGGGGCCTCGGTCCGTCAGGGGTGATGGTGGAGGTTATCTGGCACAGGCCACAGGATATTGGGCCGGGGTCTCGACACCAGGGCATGGGGAGATGGAGACCAAGCCTTGAAGAGACCTGCAGGCTATACTGATGATGAGGGAGGAGGAGTCGTGGGCAAGATAGTCCTGGACAGGAAGAGGAAGGAGAGACCGTTCAAGGAGCTGGTGGCCCCACTCAGCAAGCTCGATACTTGCCTTACGTGTGGTACCTGCGCAGGCGGTTGCCCTGTGGCGGACTGGGAGGGTATGGATCCCAGGAAGATGGTGCGGATGATCCAGTTGGGTCTGGAGGACGATGTGGTGAGGAGCAACTGGATCTGGCAGTGCACCAACTGTCAGAGGTGCACCTGGGCGTGCCCCATGGGGATAAATTTCGGCCAGATCATCTACAACGCGAGATCCAGTGTCCCGAGGGAGGAGACCCCGGGGGAGATCCAAAAGACCGCCAACAACCACCGCGAGACCATGAACAACATGCGCCTCACAGTGGAAGATGCGGTGGAGAGCTTTCAGTGGATGGCGGACGAGCTCAAGGAAGAGATACCGGACTTCGAACTGCCCATCGACAAGCAGGGTGCGGAGTATTTCTGCACCATAAACTCCAAGCAGCCGCAATACTTCCCCATGGACCTGCAGTCCATCTACAAGATCTTCTACGCAGCGAAGGTGGACTGGACCATCTCATCCAAGTGGTGGGAAGGGACCAACTACGCGATATTCACGGGGGATACGGACACCTGGGAATACACCCTTCGGGAGCAGGCCGAGCGCGTCGAGGAACTGGGATGTCGCGTTATGGCCTACACTGAATGAGGCCACGGTCTTTGGGCTACCCAGGTCGGGTACCGACGGTTTGGGATCAAGGTCAATTTCGATGTGACCAGTGTAGTGAACCTGTATGCAAGATGGTTACGGGAAGGCCGCCTGAAGGTGGACCCGTCGCGTAACGGGGACGCAGTGGTGAGCCTCCACGACCCGTGCAACGTCGTGAGGAAGGCGACTCTGGATGGGTTTCCCGGGATCGGCGACGATGCGCGTTTCGTGCTGAGCCGGGTAGTCGAGAACTTCGTGGAGATGGACCCCAATCGTGAGAACAACATCTGTTGCAGCGGGGGCGGGGGCGCCCTCATAAACGGCTTCGCGCGGGCGCGTTCCTATTATGGCAAGGTGAAGGTGGAGCAGATCAAGAGGAGCGGGGCCAAGAGGGTCTGCACGCCGTGTGTGAACTGTTTCGACGGCATCGGGAATCTGGCCAGGGAGTACAAGGAGACCTGGGAATTCGAGCCAGTGCACATGTGGACCCTGCTGGCCAATGCCCTGATCCTGGATTAGGGAGGACGGGACGCGGGGGCGTGAGCCGCGGGACTTGGGAATGCCCGCGGTGACAGCAACCGGACCGAGATGGAAGAGGCCTGAGTCATGGCGAAGAAGGTGAAGAGACAGGAGAACGAGAAGGTGGGGGCCGTTCTGGTCGCAGGTGGGGGCATAGCTGGGGTTCAGGCGGCCCTGGATCTGGCAGAGAGCGGTTTCTTCGTTTACCTGGTGGAGCG
>CAZOXN010000130.1:0-6820 GCA_964583655.1 uncultured Desulfarculaceae bacterium
GTGGAGGCGTTTCTCGGAGCGACTTGGGGAGACTCCAGGCCAAGAGGAGTGTCGGCATCCCCTGAACAAATGCCTTTCTAGAGGTCTCCGAGAGAGGGGACGGGATATGGATCGGACAACCTTTGCTAGGAACATGGAGCTTCTCCAGGGGCGAGACAGGGCCTTGGCTAGCGCGGTCATTGGTCAGCGTCCGTACGCCTATCACGTCATCCCGTCTCAAGACCCCCAGGTCCCGAACCTGGTGTGGGCCCCCCCAGGGGAGCGGCCCATATGTTTCTACGACCCTGGGGGCCCTCTTCAACATGCCCACGGCTTCTTGCGTGCGCTCAAGTTGAAGAGGGCTCACGTACTGGTCTGTCTCGGCCTCGGTCTGGGATATCCGCTCCTGCACCTGATGGGGGCCGTGGGCGGCAACAGCACCCTCAGGAAGATCCTGGTGGTGGAGAGGGACGTGGAGTGCCTCAGGAGGGCGATGGAGGTATGCGACCTGAGGGGCCCTTTGGCGTCTCCTGCGGTCGAGTTCCTCCTGGGCCTCCCTCAGGAGGAATTGTTCATGCGCCTATACCAGGTCATGCTCCCCGAGATGACTTACGTCAAGGCCCTGAAGTTCGTTCCCTGGCCGGCAGCGGTGGCCGTGGACGCGGCATATTACAGTGGAGTGCGCGGGGCCGTGGCGGATGGTGCCACCACATGGCTTTCCAGTCTGGGGAACGACCCCTTCGATGGCCTTGCGGCATACGAGCATTTCCTGAGCAATGCGGAGGAGGTCCTCGCTGGGCCGCTCTTGGGGGAGGTCAAGGGGCTCTTTGCCGACCGTCCTGCGGTGGTGGTGGCCGCCGGGCCTTCCCTAGCCAAGAACGTGAGCCTCCTCAGGCTAGTGGAGACCAAGGCCGTGATCCTGGCGGTGGATGCCTCGTGGAAGGTCTTGGAAGCCGAGGGCGTCTTTCCGCACTTCGTCACCTCGGTGGAGAGGACGCCTGGCACCCACAGGTTCGTGGAGGGGCTAGACAGATCGGATCGAAGTGTGTATGCCATGGTCTCCTTCATCTTTCCAGAGACCCTAGCCAGGTACAGAGGCCCCAGGCTATTCGTGAATCGCGCCTACAATTTCTTCAAGATCATCGGACTCGAGGAACACTGTCTGGTCATGGGCAACTCCACTGCCCACATGGCCTTTCAGCTGGCAGCCTACATGGGGTGTGACCCGATCATCCTCATAGGACAGGACCTCGCCTTCGACGACCGAGGCAACACGCACGCCAACGGTTGCGTCCATGGCCAGAACCAGGTCTATTTCCACGAGGAGGAGACCTTCCATGTCCCGGGGAATGTCCGGCCCTTTGTCCGAACCTCGGCCACGTGGTACAGGTTCCTGAGACAATACGAGCAGCACTTGGCCGCCTATCCAGGCACCTGCATCAATGCCACCGAGGGCGGGGCCAGGATACAGGGGGCGAGGGTGATGTCATTCTTGCAGGCGATCCGTGACTATTGCACCGAGGACTTCCACCCGAGGGATGCCATCATGTCCCGCCTGGCCCAAGGCACGGGGGCATCCAGGGAGCGATTCCATCGAGGCCTTGAGCGGATAGAGGGGGCGACGAAGTCCGCGTTGGAGTGCTGCCGACAAGGACTGCTCGCCTTGGAGGGACCGCTCCAGGGGCTCCGAGAGGCCGCGTCAAGCGGCGCCTGTTCCATCCCCGTGGGACTGCTCAGGGAGATGCGCGACGCCCTGGGCGTGGTCAGCGGGGTGCTCGATCGGCTGATGGTGGATCCTGGGTACACGGTGCAGCTCAGCGAATACCTGCTCCAGCCTTGTGGCATCCCCTTTCTGTGCGAGTGGCATGTGGCAGAAGAGAGGTTCGCGGACAGGGCCTGGGGGATCGCGTATCGTCTGAAGCTCGCCCAGGAGTTCTTGGCGACCACGGGTCAACTCTGTCTATCCCTCCTCAAGGTCTTGTCCGAAAGGCCCCGGGGTGGGCCGGGCGGGGATATGGTCGCATGAGGGCAGGGAAATGGTTTGGGCGAAGGAGGGCGGCATGAACAGGCCTATGGTCACCCCTTTCGAGAAGATGAAGATCCTGGGCATGTATGGAGAGGCCAAACGCATCAAGGAGGGGAAGATCCCTTATCCTCGCATGGCCATCGTGTATCCCACCTATGTGTGCAACCACAACTGCTGCGACTGTCTGTACGGGGAGTGGAATCGTTCCCATCACACCGTAATGGATCCCAGGAGGTTCCCCGATCTCGTGGAGGCCCTGTTGTCCCTTCGGATAAAGGCCGTGGAGTTCTCGGGTGGGGGGGAACCCACCCTCCATCCCAACTTCGTGCGCCTCGTCCGGTATCTGGCCAACGAACGGGTGGAGATGGGACTCCTCACCAATGGGACCAGGATGGAGGGGGAGATCCTGGGGGCGCTGGTGGAGCACTTCACATATATCCGGATAAGCATAGATGGCCACACCAAGGAACTCTTCGAAGAGATCCGCAGGCCATCGGCGTCCGCGGGATTCGAGAGGGTGTTGGATAACATCAGGAACCTGAGGGTGGAAAGGGACCGCGCGAGGTCTCCCCTCACCATCGGGGCAAAGGTGCTCCTCTCCAGGCGGAACTACAGTGCCCTTGTGGACATGGTGCGCTTTTGCCGCGAGCTGGGTCTGGATTACGTGCAGTTCAAGCCGCTGAGGAACTCGCCTGAGAGCCTCGGGCCGGCCGAGGTGGAGACGGCCGACTACATCCTGGCCGGGATCAAGTCCAATTCGCCGGGGATCCTGGTCTATGGTGGGGCCACCGGATCCAGCTACCCGAAGAGGTGCTGGCTCACGCCCATACACCTGGTCGTCGACCCCATGGGGGACGTGTATCCGTGTTGCTACTACCAGTATCGCGCCGATCGCATGGTCATCGGGAACCTCTTCGAGCGCCCCATAGAGCAGGTATGGTTCGGACAGAGGCACGCAGAGGTGCTCCAGGGGCTTAGGGTGGAGGAGTGCAACCTCTATGATTGCAGATGGCACTTCTACAACCAGATCATGGATGAGATATTCGACGACAATCGCCTCCACGTCAACTTCATATGAGGCCAGGCCATGAGGGTCCTAGTCCTGAACAACGACCACATCACCAGGCAGGCTGCCCGTGGCCTCTCGGAGAACGGCCACGCGGTGAGCCTCTGGGGCAGGGCCGACGACTATATCCTCACCTTGGATCGCCTCCAGGGGCTTCTGGATCGAAACCAGCCTGATTTCTGTTTGATGAGGAACCGAAGGGTCCTGGACAGGGCCTTCAACCCTCATGCCCCGGACATCGAGGCTTACCTGTGCCGTAATGGTATCCCTTGTGTCTCATGGTTCACGGAGAACCCCTTGGCCTTCGGCTCCCTGGACAGCATAACTTACTTCTTCCTGAGGACGGATGAGAACTTCCTGACCCTTTCCTTCTCGCCCGAGACAGCGGAAATCCTCCAGGGAATGGGGCACAAGGCGGCCTATCTGCCCTTGGCAGCCACCGCCGAGTGGTTCCGACCGGCTGGGGACGATGAGAGGGAGTATCTCTACGACGTGACCTTCATCGGCAGGCCCAAGGTGATGGTTCCCCAAGGGTGGCCCGGGGGGAGGCTTGCCCCCCTGGTCGAGCGTTCTTTGCACGCCAGGCACCAAGACGTGATGATCTATTTTGCAAGGCGGATCTTGCCCAGATTGAACGCGGAGTTTCTCGAGGCCCTGGAGAGAGAACCAGGTCTGGAGCTCCAGGGCTTCGACAGCATGGCCCATCGCTTTGGCCAGGACGTGCACCTCTTTCTGGTACATCAGCTCCAGGTGCACCTGATGTTCGAGGCGGCCAGGCTGAACATGCTCAAGACCGTCGGCTGGCTCCTCGATGCTGAGGTCCGGATCAAGCTCTTCGGAGGGCATGAGTGGCAGGAGGTATTCCCACGAGTGGGTGACGCCCCTTTTGTGCCCTTTGAAGAGCAGGGAGAGGTCTATACGTGCTCCAAGATAAATCTGGTCCTGAGCAAGATAGAACTCAGGGATGTGGTGCACGAGAGGGTCTTCAACATCGCGGCCTGCGGGGCGTTCTCTTTGGCCGAGCATCGAGAGGCCACCTTGGGCCTGTTCCCCGGAGGGGAAATACCCACCTTCAGGGACCGCGAGGAGCTGTTGGACAAGGTCCGCCATTATCTCTGCTGCGAAAACGAGCGGAGGGACCTTGCCAGGGCCGCCCGCGAGAGGGTGATGCGGGAGCACACCTTCCCGGTCCGGATGGAGCAGATGGTGGGGATCGTGAGGGCCTTCCTGGCAGGGCGCCGCTCTTACAACTGCGAAGGAAGAGGAGTCTGCGAGGCCGCATCCCCATGAAGAACCCCAGTTGGCTCAGCCCGTTCAAGGCCATCAACCACATGGATCGCATCCTGGCGTACGGCTCTGGGGAGGTCACATACCCGGTCCACGTGGAGATACATCCGACCACACGGTGCAATCATCGCTGCAAGCGCTGCGCAGCAGTGATCCCCAAGATACCAGGGGGGAAGAGACTCGAGTTGGCCTACACCAGGGACACGGACATCCCTCTGGATCGCCTTCTGGACATGGTCGACGAGCTGGCTGAGTGCGGGGTGAAGGCCGTGACCCTATGCGGCGGCGGGGAGCCCATGATCTACAAGGGGATCCATGAGCTACTGGCAAAGATCATCGATCGCCGGATCGCCCTGGGGATCATAACAAACCTCAACGTGGAGCTGGACCCAAGCGTCACGGAGTTACTGAAAAAGGCCGTATTCATTCGGGTGAGCTTGGACGCCGCAGACGAGGATACATACCGATCCCTGCACAGGCCCCAGGACGGTGGTGGGTTCGCCAGGGTCCTGAGGAACATCCGTTCGGTTTGGCACGATGGCCTGGATCTCGGGATCAACTACCTGGTGCAAAGAGAGAATTATCTCCACATCGAGAGGGCCGCGGCATTGGCCAGAGATCTCGATGTGGCATACATTCGGTTCACCCCGGCCCATACGATCCAAGAGGGGAGGGAGTACTTGCCGATTTGGGATGAGATCGCCTCACAGCTCGAGAGGGCCAAGAGGTACGAGGGGGAGAAACTCACGGTACTCGGGGCGGTGGAACGTTTTCGCAACATGGTCGAGAACCGCAAGGACTACGCGCGGTGCGTCTATCACGAGTTCCACCCTATCCTGGGTGCTGATATGAGTCTCTACCCGTGCTGTGTGCTCAACTACTTCAAGGGATTCGAGATGGTGAATCTCGCAGAGAGGCCCTTCTCAGAGGCATGGAACGACCCTGCCCGAAGGCGTTTCTCCTCGACCCTGGATCCGAGCCTTTGCCCCCCCTGTTGGTTCGACGCCCAGAATCGCCTGATGAACTACATGCTCCTCGAGGACAAGAGACATGCGGACTTCCTTTGAGGACAACGGCCTGAAGGAGGCCTTCTCCTCCCTGAAACTCCTCCATCACCTGGACCGTCTCCAGGCCATGCGGGAAGGGAGGATTGTCCCCCCTGTCACGGTGGAGTTGGACCCCACAAACCTCTGCAATCACCATTGCATATGGTGTCTGGACCAACGGTTTCGCCAGAGGTGCCATGACACTCTCCCTTGGGAGACCGTGCACCGTCTCATCGAGGAGTTGGCCCGGATAGGGGTCAAGGGCGTGGTGGTGAAAGGGAGTGGCGAGCCCACATTGGTTCCATATTTTTCTGTGATGTTCTATGCACTTAAAAACGCAGGTATCAAGTCGGCCCTCACCACAAACGGTGGGCTTCTCTCAGGGGACAAGGCCAGGGCAGTGGCCGAGTGTTGCGACTGGGTGCGTGTGAGTGTGGACGCGGCCACAGCCGAGACGCACCAGAGGATTCACCGGCCAACCCAATCCGGGGAGTTCGCGAGGGTGATCGAGAACATCCGCACATTGGCCGATACCAGAGGGCGTTCGAGGAGTAAGCTGGTCATCGGATACAAGTTCAGCGCCGACGAGAACAACCTCCACGAGATAATGGATGCTGCCCGTTTAGCGAGGGAGATCGGTGCGGACAACATCTCCATTAGGGGTGTGGACTTGGCCTGCCACGGTTTCGACGACAAGGCATTTCGATCCATGGAACAGGAGATCCTGGCCCGGATGGAGGAGGCCAAGGCACTGAGTTCCCACGGGTTCGCGGTGATGACGGGTGGGGTTCGGCGCCCAGCGCATATCCGGTCCTGCCGCGCCTCGGATCTGGTAGGGGTGGTCGCGGCAAACGGCCATCTCTATGCATGCTGCGACCTGAAAGGGGATGACCGGTACGATATGGGGGACCTCACCCAGGCGAGCTTCGAGCAGGTGTGGCAGGGCCCCAAGAGGATGGAGGTCCGTCGAAGGGTGCACGCCCTGAGGTGTCGGAGTCGTTGTTCCCTCAAGTACGATGGGTACAACCAGATCCTGGAGAAGCTCCTGGCCCCAGAGGCTCTGCACTGCGAGTTCCTTTGAGATCCCGGGAGGAACGCGGGGTGGAGAGAGGCCGTGGATGACGGGCTCGTGATCCTGGGGGCAGGGGTAAGCGGCCTTTCCGTGGCTTATCACGCAAAGGGAGGGGCCGCCATATACGAGGCGGCCGAGCAGCCAGGAGGACTTTGCCGCACCCTGCGGGTGGGTGGCTACCTTTTGGATCTCGGCGTTCACACCCTTTTTACTTCAGATCCTTACGTGTCAAGCCTTTATGAGGAGGTACTGGAAGGTCGGCTTAACAGCCAAGAGAGCCTGGCCCGGGTCTACTACTGTGGTACCTATGTGGATTTTCCTTTTCAGGCCAATCTTTGGCAGGT
>CAZOXN010000131.1:0-6819 GCA_964583655.1 uncultured Desulfarculaceae bacterium
ATCTTCATGCAGTACGGACTGCCACCCGAACAAGGGGTGTCGGTGGGATTGCTGTCGTTCTTGCAGATGGTCTTTGCTGGGCTACTGGGGTGGTTCTTGGTGTTGAAAGACAGCTTGGTCAAGAGGGCTCGAGTCCAGTGACTGGACCAGGACCCGGCTCGGGTGGGTGGCAAGGCTGAGAGGATGGGCGGCTTGATTCATGGGATGAGGTGGTGTAGCCTCCAAAACTTGCCAGTGTGCGGCTTCAACTTGAGGTGCAACTCGGGACCGGGGTCGAGGTAAGTCATGAGCGAAGGGGTTATTAAAGTAGCGCATCCCACCGTGGACGTGGAAGAAGTGGAGGCTGTTTCCCAGGTCCTCCTCTCCGGCAGCTATGTCTCAGGAAGGAGAGTGGAGGATTTTGAGCGGGCCTTTTCGGAATATGTAGGTTGCAATTACTCGGTGGCCGTGAGCAGCGGGACTGCGGCCCTCTTCATAGCATTGGAGGCTGTCGGCGTTGGGGCAGGGGACGAGGTGATCGTCCCTCCCCTGACCTTTTTCGCCACGGTGTCCTCTGTTCTCTATGTGAGGGCTGTGCCAGTGTTCGCAGACATCGACATCGACGATTTCTGTCTATCGCCTTCTGACACGGCCAGGAGAGTAACCCCGAGGACCAAGGCGATTATTCCGGTGCACCTGTTCGGGAACGCTGCGAAGATGGACGCTTTCTGTGCCATTTCACAAGAGGCCGGGATTGCCATCATAGAGGATTGCGCTCAGGCCCACGGGACAGAGTACAAGGGGAGAAAGGTAGGTGGATTCGGCAAGGCAGGGTGTTTTTCTTTTTTTGCGACGAAGCACATGACCACTGGCGAGGGAGGAATGATCACCACCGATGACTTCGCTGTGGCGGAGAAGGCCCGAATCCTACGGAATCATGGAATGGTGGGAAGGGATCGTCATGCATTCGTCGGTTTCAACAATCGTATGACAGAGATGGAAGCCGCCATGGGGCTGGTGCAGTTGGGAAAACTGGACCGACTCAATGAGAAAAGGATCGCTAACTCGGAGTACTTGATAAGGGCGTTGAGGGATCTGTCTTGGGCCAAGGTCCCGCGGACAGGCAATCGTGTCAAGCACACTTACTTCTGGTGTCCTGTCATGGTAGAAGAACGCTCTGGTAGGAGCCTCGATGATCTGAAGGAACACCTGCGGAGGAACAAGATAGAGTTTAGGTACAGATACGAAGAGCCACTTTATAGACAAGAGGCACTCGCCAAGGCAGGGCTCGACTACAGTGATGTCTACCTCCCCAACGCAGAGGCCGTGGCGGGCAGAATGCTGGGTCTGCCCAACCACCCGGGGTTGACAAGAGCGGATCTGGATCGGATCGTGGAGGTCTTACGTTCTTTCTGAAGATCGAAGTGGAACCATGAGACTCGCATTCGGCAATGGGCGTGGTTCTGCAGGGGGAGTGGTCGGAAACCGGAGAGAGCCTGTTGATTCCAGAGTCACGGCACCGGGAGATACGTCGTAAAGGAGCGAACCATGAAGATCATGATTGCTGGGGCAATGGGATATGACGGATCGGGACTCATTGAGTCGTATCGTGGGAATACAAAGGACGAGATTGTCCTTCTGGATAAGAGGTTTGTGCCTCATTTACTGGTCAATCTTCCGCCCAATTTTCGTTACGTGCAGGGGAACATCCTGGATAAGGACCTGATGAAGGAACTGTTGAAGGACGTGGAAGTCGTCTATCTGCTGGCCGGAGAGGTCGAGGCAGAGAAGAGCATCAACAAAGAGAGGGAGATCTGGGAGAACAACTATGACGGCGCGGTGCGGGTCATTGAGGCATGTTCCAATGATACGCATATCCTGTTCGCCTCTTCCGGAAACGTCTTCGGTGGTGTATTGAGTACCGAGAAGAACATGCATCTCACGGAAGACGATGCACCGAGGCCCAAATATCCGTATGCGGAAAGCAAGCGGGCCGTCGAGGAATATCTCCTGAAAAGCAAAAAGAAATACACGATAATGCGCTTCGGTACCCATTACGGTTACTCTCCTGGGATACGGTTCAATCTGGTCACCAACGTGTTCATTCAAAGGGCGATGATGGGCATGGGTATCACGGTCCACGGCAGCGGCGACAACTATCGTCCGACTTTATGTGTTCATGATGCGATCCGAGGGATGCGTTTCCTAGCCATGAACCGGAGGGCTGTAGGGGAGATCTTTCACTTGGTGGGGAACAATTACAGGATCAGGGAGATCGCCGCCGAGGTGAAAAAAGTCTTCCCGGAGGTGAGCATCGAGCACGTACTGAAAGAGGTACCCTTCAACAGCTATCACCTTTCGTCTGACAAGATCAAGTCCATCGGTTTTTCTTTCGAGTGGGATATCAACAGGGGGATCATCGAGATGAAGGAGCTCTTCGGAGCGGTGCGGTGCCGCGCCGAGTGAACCAGGAGGTCTGCTTCTCCCCAATGAGTTGGAAAGCGGAGACGTACAGCGCCGAGGGATCTGATCTGGCAAGATGGGAGTCCTATTACGCTCGTCTGGCAGACGGAAACAGAGGTGTGTACCATTGTCCGCGATATATAAAGACCTTGGCTGGGCATCTAGGGGGAGAGGCAGAGCTCTTCGTGCTGCGAGATGACCAGGATTTCGTCTACTACCCATACTTCCTGAGGAGGCTGGACAAGCTCCCTTTTGCGGAGAGATGCGACCTCGACCTGACGAAATATTACGACATCATCTCGTCGTGGTACTATGGGGGGCCGCTCTTTGAGTGCTCCACACGGGGAAGACGGAAGGAGATAGCGACTGAGTTCAGGACAGTCTTTGGTGAATACTGCAAGGATCGGAGGATCGTCAGTGAATTCATCAGGTTCGATCCCAATGTCGGAAATCATGAGTGGCTCGACGGTCTCTTGAGCACGCAAAGGGTTTGGGAGACCGTTTACATCGACCTCTCCGGGACCCTGGAGCACATCTGGCAGAGCATGGAGACCAGGTGTCGGACCTCTATACGCAAGGCCATCAAGAACGAGATACAGGTCAAGGTCTCCGAGGAGGAAATGGACATCAGGATGTTTCATTCGATCTACCAGAAGGAGATGCGGCGAAAGGGGGCTCCGAGGCACTATGATCTGTCCCTCGAGTTTGTTCTGGACCTTTTTGAAGCCCTCGAGGGGAGGGCAAAGGTTGTGAGCGCATCAAAGGACGGGGAATTCATCGGAGCCAGCGTTTGCCTCTACGAAAAGGGGGGGGTCGCGCACGACTACCTGATGGCCACAGATCCCCATTACTGGAAGTATCAGCCGAACAACTTGATCATACACAAGGCCATAGAATGGAGCAAACAAGCCGGATTGCGGATCTACGACTTGCAGGGCGGAAGGGTGGGGGTCTACCGCTTCAAGAAGGCCTTTTCCAAGGCAGTGAGAAGCTTTTACACTGCCTCCGTCGTGCTTGATAGGGAGATATACGATCATCTCAAGGAAAAGAAGGGTGATGCCTCACGGGATGAGCGCTATTTTCCAGAGTACAGGACCGCAGGCGCGACTTGAGTATGAGACCTTCTGTCAGGGCGGAGTCAGGTGTTCTCGGTATGGGTCCGGGGTTATGGCGAGGGAGGCTCCAGAAAGATAGGCCCAGGACTGACCATGGACCATGAGAAGTATTGGGCGCACGTGTTCGACGAGAGGGTTAGGGTAGAAAAGGACCCAGCACGCAAGCTCTGTTTTTCCAGCGAGGCAAACCGCCAATCCATCTACGAGGCAGTACTCGACTTCATCGACGGCCCATTCGACAAAGCACTGGATGCAGGGGCTGGCGACGCTGAACTGACCCTCCGTTTGAGGCGAAAGGGAAATTTCGTGGTAGCACTCGACATATCCTCAGAGATGCTTGGTCTAGCAAGGCTGAAGATGGATCCAGGAGATCGTACGACAGGCCTGTGTCGAGGGTCCTTCATCAGTCCTCCTTTCAAGCCAGGCTCATTCGATCTCATCGTCGCGTCAGAGGCATTGCAGCATACGCCCTTTTTCCCCACCGTGTTTCGCCTCATAGAGCTGTTGCGGTCCGATGGCGTGCTGGTGATCAGCATCCCTCACAAGGCTCACCCAATCATCAAGAGGGCGCAGAAGAGGAGGGGGGGGATGTTCAAGGGCATAGGTCGTGAGGAGCTGAGCCGCCTGAGCGGGGAGCAAGGGATAGAGCTTTGGGTGAGGGGGCTCTTTCTGTCAGGTGATGTGGAAAACAGATATGTCTATGGCCCTATCATGAGGGCCCCTTTGCCTTCGGAGCTTCGGGGTGCCAACAGAGTCGTTCTCAAGATAAGAAAGCTGTGATGTGATCGAGTGAATATGGGGCAAATGAGGGTCGCTGTCCTCACAGGGGCATTGAACGAAGAGATACCAATGAGGGGATGGGTGAAGGATATCCCTGAGGGGTGGGACCTCTACGTCGTGGACGATGGCTCCACGGATGGGACGTCTTCGGTGGCTTCAGAACTGGGTGCCAGGGTGATAAGGCATAGCATGAACCTCGGACAGGGATATGCTTTCATTACAGGGGTCAAGGCCATTGTGTCAGAGACGGGATGGGATTATGACTATATCGTATACCTCGACGCAGACGGGCAACATGACCCAAAGGAGATCCCACGATTTCTTGAGAAGGCGCGTGGGGAAGCCCTAGATGTGGTCATCGGGTCCAGGATACTGGGGTCGAATTATGCCAAGGCCCCATTCTTCAGGAGGAAGTTCCTGCCATTCTACACGGCCATCATCAACAGATTGACGGGCTACCAAATGACTGATGCCATGTGCGGTTTCAGGGCCTTCAGGGTTTCAGCCTTAAGAAAGGTCCTTCCGGTGTTCGATCGAATGATAGAGCCGCAGTACATGGCAGCGGAGATGTTCATCCGTTTCGCCAGGGTCGGTCTGAAGGTCGGCGAGGTTCCCATCAACATGAGAGACCGTATAAGCGGCTTGTCCTACAAGGGCTTCGTCAGGTATGGATTCGGTGTCCTGAGGGCCATAGGAAAGACCATCTTGGATCGTTCTTAGCGACAACAAGAGGGGGCCTCGATGAAGATCACCACGGCTAGCATCCTCTTTGCATTGGTTGCGCTTGTCCAGGTCGTCCGAATCGTGCTCCAAGTGAGACAAGACAGGCTGGGCATTAGATCTGGATTGATCTGGGTCCTGATGTGGGGGGGTGTGGGGATTGGGAGCTTGTTCCCATCGATAATGGATCTGCTCATGCGCTTCGCCATGATGGAGAATCGCATGTTCTTCATCCTGATCATAGCGGTGTTTGTCCTTTTCGCCCTAGTCTTCGACCTCGTCTCGAGGATCGAGAAATCGGAGAGGAATATCGCCAAACTTGTGCAGTAGATCGCCCTGCTACGTTTCAGGCTGGAGGAGGCCAAGAAGGAAGGCGAGGAACGGTCATGACGACAGATGGCATAGGCTCCGCGGTGGCGTTCATCGTCGGTTCTCCTAGATCGGGCACGACCATACTGAGCGAGGTCCTTGACAGGCACCCGGAAATAGCTCAGTGGTATGAACCGTATTTCGTCTGGGCGTTCCACCTGGATCTGAAGGACACGGACGTAAGGGAAGTCTGGGAGGCGAACCTCAAGGTGAAACGATTCGTCAGAAGGGAATTCAGATATTTCAAGGACAGATCAGGGAAAAGGATCGTGGTGGAAAAGGCGCCGGACCACTCCTTCAGGATTCCCTTCATCCAGGCTGTCTTCCCCGAGGCGAGATGGATTCACCTCCTTCGCGACGGGAGGGATGTGACCCTTTCCATTCACAAGGAGTGGGAAAGGAGGAGGAGGATAGTAGAGAGGAAGGACTATACGCTCCTGTATCAGGTCGCCAGGACCATGATCCGCAGACAACCATTCTGGCGTCACCGCCTAATGGCCCTGTACTACGAAGCCAGACACTCGGCCCAGTTGCGACCGGGTGCGGTTTTCAACAAGGCGAAATGGAAGGGACAAGTGGGATGGGGCCCTAGGTTCGAGGGGTGGCGCGATGTGCTCGAGAAGAACTCGCTTCTGCGGTTCAATGCCTATCAGTGGCTCAAGAGTGTGGAAGGCGTACAAGAGGGCTTGGCCAGTGTTCCGAACGCTAAGGCCATAGAGATCAGGTACGAGGAGTTCATCACCAGGCCGGAGGAGGTCCTCGAGGGGCTGTTCGACTTCTTGGGGGTCTCCTACCCGGATGGCCTTACGGCCCGCATCCCACCTCTCAGGGCAGGGAATTTCAACAAGTGGCGCAGGGAGTTCACAGAGGAACAGATCAGGGATATCGGCCCTGTGCTGACAGGAAAACTGATGGAGCTCGGGTACGAGGAAGACCCTCGCTGGTTCGAAGGCGCGCTCAAGGGGACCCAATGAGGCCTACCCAGGGAGGCTCGAGCGGTGTTGTGCCGCTTCGATCGGGGCACAGATGCGTCTGCCCCATGTGTCATGGTGCCCTCATTGCCGCCTCCAAATACATGGAATGCAGCGCCTGTGGCCGCGCGTACCCGATCGTCGATGGCATCCCAGATTTCATGGTGGAAGGCCCTGTGGAGGAAAGGCTTCGACATATTTCGGCCACTTACGATACGGCAAGTCGGAGGCACCGGGACTCAGCCAGGAGTTGCGGTTATTGCAGCGAGCGGGCTCACTGCCACGGATTGAGAGTCTTGCAGGGGTGGATAGATTATGGTATGGCCGACACGTCTATCTTGGATGTGGGGTGCGGTGTCGGGCTCATGACCCGTGGGCTCACCCCGAGGAACGAGGTCTGGGGGATAGACATCTCGTTGGAG
>CAZOXN010000132.1:0-6803 GCA_964583655.1 uncultured Desulfarculaceae bacterium
CCCTGTGCGGATGCGGATGGCCTCCTCGACGGGGATGACGAAGATCTTCCCGTCGCCAATCCTCCCTGTGCGGGCTGAATCCATGATGGTCTCCACCACCTTGGGCACGAGATCAGACTCCACCACGAGCTCTATCTTGGCCTTGGGCAGGAAGTCCACGACGTACTCTGCCCCTCGGTATATCTCCGTGTGCCCCTTCTGACGACCGAAGCCCTTCACCTCTGTCACGGTCATTCCCTTGATCCCGATGGCGCTTAGGGCCTCCTTGACGTCCTCCAGCTTGAAAGGTTTGATGATCGCCTCTACCTTCTTCATGATATCCCCCTTCCTCATCTTGGCGCGCAGGGCTGGTATGCGTTGGGAGCCCCGACCGAGCCGTGAAACGCGTCAACCGAACCGGCCAGGTGATCAGGCCCCCGCCCCTCTCCCCTCCGCCAGACCTAGGCCATATCCCCTCTCTCCGTGAATCGACAGATCAAGACCCACTACCTCCTGCTCTTCCGAGACACGAAGGCCCATGAGGGCCCTCAAGGCCAACAGGATCAGAACCGTGATACCGAAGGAGTAGACCCACGTAACGCCAGTGGCCAAGAGTTGCACCAGGAGCTGCTTCGCATTGCCGTAAAAGAGGCCATCGGAACTCCCCGGGATCGATGAGGTGGCGAAGAGACCTGTGGCAATGGCACCCCAAGTGCCACCGATGCCATGGACGCCGAAGACATCGAGGGAGTCATCGTATCCGCATGCAGGTTTGAGCTTCACCACCCCGAGGTAGCAACAGATCCCGGCGCCGATCCCTATGAAGACGGAGGAGATAGGCCCTACGTACCCGGCGGCAGGGGTGATGGCCACGAGCCCGGCAACGGCACCAGTGATCGTCCCCAAGGCCGTCGGTTTGCCCCTGTGTGCCCACTCGATGAGGAGCCACACCATGGCGGCCGTCGCGGAGGCGGTGTTGGTCACAACGAAGGCGCTGGCCGCGAGTCCGCCTGAGGTGAGGGCGCTGCCGGCGTTGAATCCGAACCAGCCAAACCAGAGCATGGCCGCCCCGGTGACCGTCATGGGGAGGTTGTTGGGGTGCATGGGTTCCGAGCCTGTCCCCCTGCGCCTCCCTAGGATAAGGGCAGCGGCCAGGGCCGAGATCCCTGAGCTGATGTGGACGACGGTCCCGCCAGCGAAGTCCATTGCCCCGATGCTTGCCAGCCAGCCCTTGCCCCAGACCCAGTGAGCCAAGGGGTCGTATACAAAGGTTGCCCAAAGGAGGGTGAAGACCAGGAACGAAGAGAACTTGAAGCGCTCCACCAAGGCCCCTGTGATCAGGGCAGGGGTGATGATGGCGAACATCCCCTGGAACATGGCGAAGAGCAAGTGTGGGATGGTGGACCCCTCTGTGGGATCGAGGCCCACCCCTCTCAATCCGAGGAATGACAACCCTCCGATCACGCCCCCTTTGTCCGGGCCGAAGGCCAAGGTGTAGCCCCATAGGATCCATTGGATACTCACCATGCACAGGACGACGAAGGAGAGCATGATGGTGTTGAGGACATTCTTTCTCCTGGCCATCCCCCCATAAAAAAGGGCGAGCCCCGGTGTCATGAGCATCACCATGGCGGTGGAGACCAGAAGCCACGCCGTGTCCCCGGAGTCTGTCCTGGGGGGTTCCCCGACGGCCCAAGCCACCGATGATTGCACCAAGGCCCCCAGTGTGATGCTGGCAGTCAAGATCTCTCTTCTCATCTCCCTCGTCCCCTTTCCCCTTTCCCACGTATTGCCGCCTCGGTATCAAAGGCAGATAAGCTTTCTCGCCCACAGCGCCCCTGAGACCGACCGTCCTGACCTGAGGACCACAGTTCATCCAACCTCTCCAGGGAGCTATACAGCCCCCTTTCCATCTCGGCCACTCTCTCCGGACTCCAGACCTTCTGGCCGTCCGTTTCCTGGACATAGAGGACATCGAAGACCTGTCCCCGTCGTGTATCGATGAGGGCCAAGTGGATGTCGAATTTCAGCCCTGCCAGGGTTCTGGTTACGGAGAAGAGGAATCCGAAGCGGTCGGCCGCCCTCACCTCCACCACGGTGTAGAAGTCCGAGGAATGATTGTCGATCCTCACCTGGGGAGGGATCGCAGGATGGCGCTCAGGTCTCACGTGGGGCGCAGGGGCCATTTTGGCCAGTAGCTGATCGAGGTCGATGCTTCCTTTCAAGACCGATGAGAGGTCCCTTGCGACGCGATCCAGGAGGTGGGGGTCAATAGGAGCTTCGCGGCCCAGCGGTTCCACCTGGAAGCTGTCCATGACTATCCCGTTGGACCACGTGTGGATGCGAGCCCCGAGGATGTTGATGCCGTGGGCAACGAGCACCCCGCAGATCCTGCTGAAGAGCGCAGGGGCGTCCCAGGTGCACACCACGAACTCCCTGTATCCGTTGCGGCTCCTGTGGGCCACCCTGAGGGGTTCGTTGGCCTGGATCATCTCCAAGGCCATGATGGATTGATCCGCCAGGTCTTCCCGTGGAGTGGTCAAGAGGTACCGTCCAGGGAGCCCATCGATCCAACGTTCCAGCTCCTCTTCGGTCATCCTCCCCTTTAGGGCGGCATGGAGCAAGGCGCCTGCCTCCTGTATACGTTTGCTCGCCTCAGGGGACGCGATCTCTCCCGTCTCCAGGAGGTGTCTCGTCTTGAGATATAGCTCTTTCAGGAGCTGGTCCTTCCAGTCTGTGAGCAGGTCCGGACCGGTGCCCCTCAGATCGGCGAGGGTGAGCAAGTAGAGGTCGTTGAGCCTGCTCACGGAGCCCACCCGGGCACACACATCGGCAATCACCTTCTCCTCGGTGAGATCTCTCCCCAGGGCAGTATCCATCAAGAGCAGGTGCTCCCTCACGAGGAAGACCACCCGTTCCGCCTCTGACTTGGGCAGTCGCCATCCCTTCAAGAGCCTCTCTGCCATGGCCGCCCCCCGTTCCGCGTGCCCCGGGCCCTCTCCCTTGCCCACATCGTGTAGGAGCGCGGCCAAGGCCACCATGGCCCACCCTCGGACCTCCCCTGCCACCTGGGAGGCCAAGTCCTCCTCCCCATCCGGAGGGCCTTGCCTGATGGCCGCCAGTTCGCGAACAGTCTCCAAGGAATGGATATCCGTTGTGTAGGCATGGTACGCATCGTGCTGGACCTGAAAACATATGCGCTCGAACTCCGGGATGAAGGCCTGGAGCAGTCCCAGGCGGTGCATGAGCTCCAGGGCCTTGTGTCCGCAGTCCGGGCTCCCGAGCAGGGACAGAAATGCCTTCCTCACCCGTGCTGACTTGCGGAAGGAGTCATCGACGAGGTGCACGGATATCTTTATCTCGTCGCGCGTGAAGATGTCCAGGTCGAGCCCCTCTCTGTGGGCGTATGCCAAGGCCTCCATGATCCGCGGGGGATCCAGTTGGAAGGCCCTTTCATCCAGCATGGTGAGTCGGCCGCGAACAATGAAGAACCCCTCCCCCAATTCATCTGGATAGGCAGTTGGTCCGTAAGGGCCAGATGCCAGAGAGGGATCCGTGGCCTTGTGTATCAGGTCTTCCACGAAATTGCGGATCCGCATGGCGTGTCGGTGGAACATGCGCATGAAGGACTCCACCCGTGGCGCCCCTTGCCCCCCCTCGAGAGACATGCCTTGGGCGAGCCTCTCCTGGACCCCGAAGGTGAGATGGTCCTCCTTCCTCATGGCCAGGCGATGGACCTGGAGACGTGTCCTCCACAGGAAGGCCTGGGCATCACGAACCTCGCGGGCCTCGTCATGGCTGACGAGGGCATGGCTGACGAAGTCCTCCAGGTCATGGACCGGGAAGCGGCATCGGCCCAGCCAAAGCGCGGACTGGAGGTCCCTAAGTCCCCCAGGTCCCTCCTTGAGATGGGGCTCGACGAGGAAAGGGGACCTTGAGTACTTCTTGTGACGCTCCCAGACCGCCTGTACCAGCCTCCGAACGAATTCCTCTCTATGGGACCTGAAGAGGTCCCCTCTCACACGCCTATCGAAGGAAGCGAAAAGCCCCTGATCCCCAGCTACCAGTCGCGCGTCCATGAGGGCCGTCCAGGTCTTGAGATCTCTAAGGGCCACGTCCTCGCAGTCCTCCAAGCTGCGCACACTGTGTCCCACCTCCAGGTGCAGATCCCAGAGGATGTGCAATACGGTGGAGACCGTCTGAACCAGCCCCTGAGAGGAGGTGTCATGGCACAGAAACATGAGGTCGACATCGCTCCAAGGGCTGAGCTCCTTCCTCCCATAGCCTCCGACAGCGACCAGGGCTGTCTGGGGGAACTCCCGTCGCACCACCGTGTCATATAACTCCAGCACGAGACCGTCCATCACCGAGGTGTAACTGCCAAGGAGTTGCCAAGGGTTCTCGGAGCGGAGGTCACCAGACCTCATCCCGTCCAAGACCTCTTTCATCCTGCCCAAGAGTTCCATGGTGTACCTCGTCCCACCCCTGAGGGCCATTTAGAAAGGATGATGCCAACGAGGAAAAAGATCGGTGTTCAGGGACACCAACTTGAAATCACTGAAGTTTTATTTAGTCAACGCGGGGCTGGATGGAAGCTGCGCAAAATCTGTGACAAAAATGTATAACCTGAGACGAGGATCTTACATTTACGTCGTCTGTTTTTCTCCCGGTCCGGGCCCGCTGCCCGGCTCACCCTCCTCATCGCCTCGCCGAGCCTGGTCCAGCTCGGCAGAGGCCTGATGCCGGATCACCGTCCCCTCCACCAGGAAGACCACCTCCTCCGAGATGTTGGTGGCTTCGTCCCCGATCCTCTCGAGGTGGCGTCCAGCGATGATCAGCTCCACTGCCCGCTGAACCACCCTTTGCTCACGCATCATCCAACCCATCATCTCCTCTAGCAAGAGGCGGTTGAGGGCGTCCAGCTCGTCGTCCTGGGCGCAGACCTCGAAGGCCAAGGGTATGTCCCTTTTCACAAATGCGTCCAAACACTTGCGGGTCATCTCCTGGGCGGTCCTGGCCATCTGCTGGAGGATCGCAGGGATCTCCACGGGGTCAAGCTCCGAGAGTTCCTGGGCCCTCTCGGCCAGGTTCACCGCCTGATCCCCCATGCGCTCCAGGAATGTTGTGATCTTCATGGCAGACGTTATGAAACGGAGGTCAACGGCGACAGGCTGCTGTGTGGCGAGGAGCTTGATACAGTTGCCCTCTATCAGGTTCTCGAGGGCATTGACACGGCGGTCGCTCTGGATCACCATCCGCGCCAGCCTCACGTCTCTGCTCGTCAGGGCCTTCATCGCCTCGAAGATGGCCTCCTCCACCAGCCCTGCCATCCTGAGGAGGTCCTCCTTGACTTGTTCCATCTGCCTGTGAAAATGAGAGATCGGCACCCCACTCCCCCTTTTTATCCCCGTTTGCGAGGCATCGCGGCATAGACACCAGCCATGTCGCCCTACCCAAAACGCCCTGTTATGTATTGCTCAGTCCGTTCCACCAGGGGCCTCGTGAAGATGCGCTCGGTGGGGCCCATCTCCACTAGCTCGCCCATGAAGAAGAACGCCGTCTCGTCCGAGACCCTGGCCGCCTGCTGCATGTTGTGGGTGACGATGATCACCGTATACCTCTTTTTCAGTTCCTTCAACAACTCCTCGATATGCGCTGTGGCGATGGGGTCCAGGGCCGACGTAGGCTCGTCCATCAGGAGGACCTCCGGCTCCATGGCCAGTGCCCTGGCAATGCAAAGCCTTTGCTGCTGACCGCCCGATAGCTCCATGGCCGAGCGATCCAGGATGTCCTTAACCTCGTCCCACAGCGCGGCCGACTTCAGGGCCCGCACCACGATTTCGTCCAGTTCATCCCTGCTTCTGGCGCCGGTCAACCTGGGCCCATAGGCAACGTTGTTGTAGATGGATTTGGGAAAGGGATTGGGTTTCTGGAAGACCATGCCTATCTTCCTTCTTATCTCCACAGGATCCACCGCATCCGAATACAGATCCATCCCGTCGAACATGACACTGCCTTGCACGCGGGTGCCAGGTATGAGGTCGTTCATCCGATTGAGAAGCCGGAGGAACGTGGACTTGCCGCACCCCGAAGGACCGATCAAGGCGGTGACCCGTCTCGCCTTGATCTCCATAGTGACATCCTTCAGCGCCCGGACATCCCCGTAATAGAAGTCCAGATGGATCACCTCGATGATAGGACGGCCGGTTGACTTTTCTACCATCTCTTCTTCCTTCTCATGCGGGCCCTGACAGCGATGGCGACGAAATCGAGCCCCAGCACCAGGCCCATGAGGACCAGCACCGTTCCGTATTGCAGCGGACGGGTCTCGTCTATGTGTGTGCCTGCGGTGGCCAGGACAAAGACGTGGTAAGGCAAGGCCATCACGGGGTCGAAGACCGAACTCGGGAGGTGCAGGGCGTAGAATGTGGCCGCGGTGAACATGATCGGGGCGGTCTCTCCCGCCGCCCGACCGATCCCCAGGATGCTCCCGGTGAGGATCCCCGGCAGGGCCGCGGGCAGCACCACCTTCCTGATGGTCTGCCACCTCGTGGCCCCGAGGGCCAGGGAGGCCTCCCGAAACGTGGCCGGGACCTGCCTCAACGACTCTTCAGAGGCACCGATGACCACCGGGAGGATCAGAAGGCCCAAGGTAAAAGAACCGGCCATTACACTGGTGCCCATCCCGAAGAAGACCACGAAGAACGCGAGCCCGAAGAGCCCGAAGACCACCGATGGGACCCCCGCCAGGTTCTGGATGCCCAGCCGAATGATCGTCAGAGTCTTGCCCTCTTTGGCGTACTCGCTCAGGTAGATGGCAGAGG
>CAZOXN010000133.1:0-6797 GCA_964583655.1 uncultured Desulfarculaceae bacterium
GTCTCAGGGTTCCTAGGCCGAGTTCCCTCTAGCGTCCCGCCGCTGGATTGTGGGTGCAGCCAAAGCCGCCGTACACGTTTTGGAAGCAGCCCGCATTGCAGGCGACACAGGGACGGATGTCATCCAGTCTGCCCTCCTTGGCCTTGTTGGCGAACTCAGGGTCCGCGATCTGGCCACGACACACCCCCACCATGTCGGCATGCCCCTCTGCCAAGACCTTCTCCGCCAGGACGGGGTCGTTTATGCGACCCACAGCGACGACGACCATCCTCTCTGTGGTCCCCTTTATCTCTGAGGCGTAAGGGACCCACAACCCGAGCGGGTGCTGCATGTCTGGTATCACCATATTGGGGACCCAGTAGGTCCCGGCCTTTATGGTGAGGTAATCGATCTGGCCCGTCCTCTCCACGAGCTGCGCGATCTCGGCGTACTCCTCCACGCCCAGCCCCCCGGGTGTCAAGTCGTCGGCATTGAGCTGCATGCCCACCATGTAGTCGCTGCCCACTGCCTCTCGCACTGATCCCATCACCTCGTAGAGGATCCGCATGCGGTTCTCGAGACTCCCTCCATACTGATCTGTCCGCTTGTTGCTGTAAGGGGAGACGAACCCCCCCAGGAGGTAATTGCCGTACATGGAATGTATCTCCACCCCGTCGAAGCCGCTTGCCTTGACGATGGAGGCGCTCCTCCCGAAGGACTCCACTATCTCCTTTATGTCTTCGATCTCCATCTCCTTGGGGGTCAGGCCTATGGTATCGAAAAAGAGATAAGGCATGGCAGAGGCTGCCCAAGTGAGCCTCTGCCCGAAGAACCGTTGGCGACCTATATGACCGATCTGGAGGACGATCTTGGCCCCGTGCTCATGAACCGCGTCCGTCAAGGCCTTGTATTTCGGGATGAGCCTCTCGTCCCAGCCTATGAGGGGCGCCCTGCATGTGGGATGGACGCTGGCCAGCTCCACGACGATCATGCCGCACCCCCCCTTGGATCTCTCCACGTGGTAGTCGATGAGCCGTTGGGAGGGAACGCCACGGTCCCCCAGCATGGTCCCGTGCCCGGTGCTCACGATCCTGTTGCGGATGGTCACACCCTTTATCTTGATCGGCGTGAACAGGTATTGGAATTGCGAAGCGCTCATGGCATGACCTCCTCTCCTGAAAAGACCTCAGGCCAATGGAAAGAGCAGGGTCCTGCATCGAGGCAGAGACGCAGCTCTCAGCACAGGTGGCCGCACCCTTCGCCTGCAGGGCAGATAGCATTCCTTTGGAGACTTGCTCCAAAGCGAGAGGCCCTCTTGTTGCGTCTCACAGACCAGCAGCCCATCCTCAGCTCTGCCATGGGGTCTATGCATTCAAATCGCTCTGTTCCACAAGGACCCACCGGAAAGCCCCCTCGAGAGTAAGTCCTCGGAGGAGCGAAGGCTCGGGATCCGCTGGTCTGACTTCAATACCAGCCAAGCTATTCGCTATCATAGACCGGCCGCCCTGTCAACAGGAGCAGGGCCCCCTATGGTAAGACCTCAGTCTTGTGGGGCAGCCCTTTGTCCAAGAATCCTGCTTCAGCAGGAGGGCGATCCCGCGGCGGGACACCGAGTCGTCACAGGACGATCGCGAAGGCGTGAAGCGAAGGGTCATTGGGAGGGCTTCACTCCAGCAACATGAAACCGGTGGATCAGGGCAGGAGGTCCTCGAGAGGGCGGTCCGGTCAGCGGGGCCTGGCCGACAATGGGTCATTGCCAGGGCCACGAACAGGGCGCGGCACCGGTTGAAAAGGGATGGGTCGCTGGGGAGGCGTTCCGTGAACAGAGAGGGCCAGTGTGTCGCCATACTTGGCCTCAGGGGGATCCCACCGTGGCCCGAGAGCACCCTCCTGGTGCAGGGATCCAGGACGAACAGCTGCCTTCCCACGGCATATCTTCATCCCTGCGCGCTGCCCCGCGTGCAAGGTCTGCGGCCTTGGCCACTCCGCTTCTTGCCTGGGGGCTACACAGGATCCAGTTCTTAAGCGGCCGGGTCGGCACGCCGAGCGCTCTCAGTTGGACCGGGCGCCGAAATCCCGCGGGACGCTCTGGCGCAACTCGTTCTATCCGCCTCCGGGTCCTTCCGGCTCCCTCCGGGTTCGCTCAGTGCCGGAGTTACGCTGTAGGATCGCAGAGAAGGGATGAAACCATGAGCAAGGTCGATCTCAAGAAAGACTTGAAGCACCTTTACAATCCATCGGCCAAGGAAGCCTCTGTCTTGGAAGTTGGACCCATGAACTTTCTGATGATCGATGGGAGTGGCGCCCCGAACACTTCTCAAGAATATGCGAAGCAATTCAAGCTCTGTATGCCCTGTCTTGCGCACGAAAACTCGTGGTCAAGAAGGGCAGGGTTAAAGTTGAAAACAGTTCTGCGTCAACCTGTTCAAGAATAAGCGGCTTGACCGGCTCCCCACCCCAGAGAACACCGATGCCATCCCTTGCCGACATCCTCGACCAACTCAAGGCGAAGGCGGATCCTGATAACTTCGAAGGGGTCCCACGTCTCGGGGGATGGGTCTTGGGGCACCCGTCTAGGGTGAGAGGCGAAGGGAAACTTCATCAGGGACACGCCCCGCCGGAGTGAATAGAACCTCGCTGTCCCTCCCTTTCTGCGCCTCGCTGCTCAGGATCTGGAACTCCTGGGCCGGACCCGAGTGCCATAATCTGCCTGGAACTCCTCGGGCCACGTCCACTGAGGCCTTTGCGATGGGGAAGCCCCTAACGCGGGACCTCTTTGTCAAGACGGGCCCTCACAGCTTTGTCAAGGGCCTCCCCGATGGCCCCCGAAAAGGACTCCAGGGTCATCTTGAGTTCGAGCCGCCCTGACCCGAAGGCACTTGCTCGGGTGCCAGAGTACTTGATGGAGATGCTAAGTTTGCCAGTCTGTCCCAGGTCCAGAAAATGCACGTCCACTTTCGCCGTGGACTTGCCCCTGATTGTCCCGCCATCTCTACTCTCAGTCCCGGTGAAGACGATCTTCCTGACCGAGACGTCCACCACATACCCCTGCGCCAAGAGAGAAGCCTCCAAGGACTCCTCGAGCGCAACGGTGTCCACCAATACCGTGAACTTCCTCTTATTCTGCCGCCAAGTGCCTCCCTCCTCGGATGTCTCGAAGGTCCCATCCTCATGAAAGATGAATTGGTCATTCACCTGGGTTTGCTCCACAGCTGATTGACCCCCTACGGTGACCTTGACGGTCGCTGTCCCGGTGACATCCCAGGTCCCGACGACCGTCGGCCAAGCGACACCCGCCAGCACAAGAACCGCAATGGCAGCCGTACCTATCGCGGACGCCCTCGTGATCATCTTCACCCCCCTTGTCTCGATGCCATCAGTACCTGGCCCTACACCCGTTGGGCTCCAGCGGAACCGCTCGAACCAGTAGGTCGGTGCAGACCCGCTCGTGGACCGCCACCAACAATCAGCGCCCGAACCGCTCCGCTATGGTCTCGGGTATCAAACGGGGCAACGGGCGCTCGACTATGTCAATCCAATCGCGGTGGAATCCCTCCGGACGAACCCCCATCGTCCCAAACTCCATGCCTTTGCCCGTGGGACCAAACCGCCTCGACCACTCCAGTTCAGTTCCGCTTTCGTTGTAGAATCTCTCCCTTGCGTTCTCAAAGTCAAACTCCGGGGTCTGTACATGGCCCCATCTTTGTGGCCCTCATCCACACCGAATCCAGCATCCACTTCTTTTCTATGCGCCCTGACGGGTTGTGTGAGCGACCAAGTCCTCACAGATGTCCAGGCCGACCACCTGACATCCATGTCTTTGAGCCAGATAGACAGCGCCTGTTCCTTTTCCGCAAGCGATGTCCACTACCTTTGTCTCGCTGTCAAGGTGACAGGACACCGCCAATTTCCGGGTAGCAGCGAATCCCCCGGGATGGATCACGGTCACCCCAACATGCGTGGCCATGAGGTCAAAGAGGTCGCACTTCTCAATCGTGCGTTGATCTGTTGCGCATACGTTATTGGTGCTCATGTTACTCAGTTGTCATTTTCGAAGAGCGAATAACGACCGAGCTCAGCCGCGCTCGGGCTGGTACATCATTGCCTTATGATAACGCTTGGCCCAAGCGTCGGCCTGGAGTGCCTGGTTATGCACAAGGCTACTCGGCAAACATCTCAGCAAGAACATCCAGAACTGCCTTCTGGGTTGGCCTGTCTATCCTTCCTAGTCTCCTTGCTAATCGGACCTTGTCAACGGTACGGATTCGATCTAGGACGATCTGGCCGTCCTTGCCCTCAAACTGGCAAGAGACGCGGCTTGGGTAGCCACGTCCCTTTGTGGTCATTGGAGCCACGATGACTGTTGCGATGTGCCGATTCATCTCGTCGGGAGATATGATGACACAGGGTCTCATCTTCTTGATCTCGCTGCCTGTTGTTGGATCCAGGCTGACCAGATAGACGTCAAAGCGCCTCACTGCCACTCCCATTCATGCTCATCCCAACTGGTCAGGCTCGGGGTCTCTGAATCAAGGAGTGTATCGTCACCAGATTCTGACATCTTCCTGAATTGCTCATCCCAACCACGACGGGCGGCCCGAGCTGGACGAATCACCAGGTTTCCATCCTGGACCTTCAGTTCCACTTCTTCGCCTAGATCCACTTGATCGAGAAGCACTTTCGGGATGCGTATACCTTGTGAGTTCCCGATTCTAACAATGCGCGTCTTGGTGCCAGTTCCCATGACTGTGTCCTCCACCGGGTACCTTGTACGATGTAATTACATAGTATATCCATCGAAGCTGCTTGTCAAGATGTTGGAAGACAATGTTCAGGTCAGCCTCGTCCATAATAACGTTGCGGACAGGGTGACGGCCGTGTAAAATTCCAATTCGGGCACCTCCAGGGGTGGTCAATATCAGTGAAAAACCCCTGGGTCATATGCGTGAAAAGTGACATCGCACCGGTGTTGAAAGAGAAGAAAGGATTCAAAGGACGGTTTCTCCATACCCAGCGCGATACCGGTAAGGCTATCTCCATCAACCTATGGGAAACAGATGCCGATTAAACGGCATTTGAATCTAGCCCGCTCTACCGTGAACTGATGGGCTAGCTTGCGGGTGTCCTTGCTGGGCCACTCGCGGGAGAACGATACGAAGTAAGCGTCCATGCATGAGTTCACAGGAACAAACTGTGGCAGTCAGGGATAGCAGCAGTATCCTTCACCCCCAGCTCTAGGGTTGAGGTGCCTCGTGCACAAAGAGCAGAGCTCGGGCTTGCGGTTCACCAACAGGGCTGCTCTGCAGAAAAGAAATACTCTATGACTATTTGCGCCAGCACCCGCATCCAGGACGCGCTTGGCGCCTCCAGCCCTCGTGTTCCCTCGCCGCTGACGCGGCCCGGCGCGGCTGATGCAGAACGTTAGCGTTCAAGACTAAACCGTCACGAGGACAGGCCATTCCATGGGTCTTTTCAGCTTTTGGCGATTGACGAGATACACAACCTCGGCTGAATCAACGAAGCGATATTGGCTTTTTTATGCGGGCCCGGAGAATTACTTGTTTGAGGGTGGTGTCCGCGACCTCCCGCAAGAAGCCTTCTGGAGTTGCGCGGCGGAAACAAGACGAGGGGATCTTGTTCTCGTTTACCGGAAGTCGATGAATCACCTCTCCCTTGACCATCTTGTCCGCGAGTTTGGAATGATAGTAGACGTTGCGAAGCGAGTCAAAAAAGCCGGCATCGGAATGGATTTCCCCGTTATTTGGGAAGTCACGTCCGACGCGAAGAGAAAGCTTCTTTGGCACTGGCCATACGGCTGCGACACGAAAGAGCTTCAACGAATTGATCCCCCACTAAGACTCCAAGAGTTGAAGTCCGAGCCTCGCCTTAAGAGATGGGAGGGTTTGCGTTGGAATCTTCAAGCGAGAGGACGTGTTGCACTTGAAATCCCGAAATTTGCATGGGATGTGATTACCAACATGATACAGGACACGAGGGCACGGCGGCCACTTATCTAGCAAGAGACCTCAAACTCGACTACGGTTCGCGCCGGACGCATGGATAGAAAGCTGTGCGCCGCTCACACGAAGCCCCCAACGGCGGTAAAGGAGGAAACTATGGAGCCTTCGGAAGCGTTGCGAATCATACGATCTCTCGCTGATGGCGTTGACCCGCACACCGGAGAGATTTTTCCCGATGAAAGCCCATATCAACATCCACAGGTCCTGCGAGCACTGTTCCTGGCTGTGAGGGCCATGGAGCGTCTTGAGGATAGACAGCGGCGCAAAGGAGTTTTGCCTGCCAACGCCGGAAAACCGCGGGACAATGCCGAAGACAAGGTCCTGTGTGAGGGATTTGATGCGGGCTTAAAGGTTGGCGAGTTGGCGCAGAAACATCGGCGGACGGAAGGTGCTGTTCAGTCTCGGCTCGAGAAACTTGGCAAGGTTCCGTCGCGTTTTCGATCAGGATCATCACCCTAACAAGGGCCTGCACTGGGCTGCGAAAGGCGCCGGCCAGTGAGCCTTCTCATTGCCACCGCGCTGCGCGCGTCGGCAACGGCGGAGCTAAGCCTCCGCTTTTCAGCTCCTTGTTGGCGTCGATTTTTTCCTTGACATCGAGGGGCGGATCTGTTTTTATACTTGGTAATCGGAGGTACAAGAGGTGCAGCGTCAGGGGAGGAGGGAGATGGTTTGGGTCGCTGTAGAGGTCTTGGGCCTTCTTTTGGTCCTCGTCCTTACTGGCGGCCCACTGCCTGGCGCGTGATGTGATGACATAGACGACGCGGGCCGTGGGCGGGAAAAGGAGCCCACGGCCTTTTT
>CAZOXN010000134.1:0-6789 GCA_964583655.1 uncultured Desulfarculaceae bacterium
GGATAGCATCTCTTGGGTCACGGCGTTTCGCTTCTCACCCCTGTCCAGCACGAGACGGGCCAAGGGTGGCTCGACCTCCAGCCAACAAAGAGTGGCGCCGCCATCCATGACCGCCACAGCCGCGAGATGTTCCTCGAGGGCAGATGGAGCAACAGTGCACGGGTTCAGTGTCATTCGCCTATCGGACATTTCCGGACCGCTGTCACGGGACGGCGACCGAAGCTCCGGGCCGCGTTTCTCCCGGCGTTCGTAAGGGTGCGCATGAGGTCTTCTTGTCCGACCTTCGGATATCTCACCGCGAAGTTTATTTGGAACTCCCATCCGTGTCAAGGAAAAAAGCCCACCGGTACAAGTTGACACGGCACAGCCCTTTCCATACACTCAGCCTACAAAACCGATTGCCGATTTGTCGAGAAGTTCGCCCTCTTGCAAGAGGTTTCTTGCACGAGATGGTAATGCCTCGGTGACGGGGTCAGCCCTATGTCCCTACTGCCGTCGCTACCGAGGGACTGCCGAGATAATACTCTGCTTTCGGTGAATGGCCTCTCGCCTTTTCCCTCCTTGGCAATGTCGGCTGAAAGGAGGTGATGGCTCGGGCAATCGGCACTGGGAGAAGTGGTGCCTGGTAGAGTAAGGGTTCAGGGGGCGTTGTGCGTGCTTAATCAATCGACAACTCAATTCGCAAGGAGAGGACCATGGAAAAATACAAGACCATTCTCTACGAGAAGAAGGACAAGATCGCCACGTTGACATTGAATCGACCTGAGAAGATGAACGCTCTGACCGACGAGATGATGGCGGAGATCCCCGCCGCGCTGGAGGAATCGGACAACGATCCGAATATCAGGGTGACCATCGTCACCGGGGCAGGACCTAATTTCTGCACCGGGTACGACCTCGAGGGCGGTTCCAGCTATGCCGACCTGAAGGTCTCCCTGCAGGAGGCCATGACGGTGGCCCGTGCCATCCGAAAGAAGTATCTGGACATAATGAACACGCGCAAGCCCACCATCGCCAAGATAAGGGGGTATTGCTTCGCTGGAGGCATCTACATAAACATGATGTGTGATGTCGGTATCGCGGCTGAAGACGCCATATTCGGGCACACGGCCGTGCAAAGCGCTGGGCCCACAGGCAACGCCCTGTTCGTGTGGCTCCTCGGACCAAGAAAGGCCAAGGAACTCCTTCTCACTGGAAGGCTCATCACTGGTAAGGAGGCCGAGAGGATCGGGCTGGTCAACATGGCAGTGCCCCCGGATAGGCTCGATGAGGAGGTGGCGTTGATGGCCAAGGATATGGCCTCGATCCCGTTGGATTCCTCTGTCCTGACCAAGGAATCGATCCAGACGGCCATGGAGATAATGGGCCTGTACGCCACCTTCAGGACACAGAGCGAGCTCAACGCCCTGGGTCGGTACGGGGAGGCCCTCCTCGACATCAATCTGTTGCGCGGGATGACCAAAGAGAAGCTCAGCCGCCTGCGGCCCAAGAAGGGGTGACGGTCTCGGTTATTCTGACGAGATCAGCAGACCTGTCGGGGCCCAGTGCCTCTTTCGGCCCCGGATCGGATCCTGTGGATCCTGGGTTCCTTCGGGTGACGACATCCTCCGAGACCGTCAGACTAAGACGGTCTCGGAGCTTGGATTTAGGGGTTCGAGGTTCGACGTACAGCCGTTGACAGGCCCGGTTAGCGTCCATAGAATCCGGTCCTGGGGATGGCCGTGTTCAGGAGTCGTGGTATTCGGTGAGGGGAAACGGCCCAGTGACGAAGGCCATGAAGCAGCTGGATGAGCTCTTTCACCCAGAATCCGTGGTCATTGTGGGCGGCTCAGGCGATGAGAGCAAGCTCGGCTATGCCATGGTAAAGGGATTTGTGGATTTCGGATTCTCAGGCAAGCTCTTCGTTGTCAACCCTGACCCCTCACAGCCCATCCTCGGCCTCCCTGTGTACAGGAGCGTATCACAGATCCCGGATAGCCCTACACTGGTGATCATAATGACTCCGCCGTCGACGGTCCCCGCTATACTCGTGGAATGCGCGCAGAAGAGGGTCAAAGGGGTCGTGGTTTTCAGCGCCCCTTTTCCTGAACTCCACCAAGATGAGGGCTACGCGATAGGGATGGCCAAGTCAGCGGGCGTTAGGATCATCGGCCCCAACAGCCTTGGACTATATTGCCCGTCCAGCGGGCTTCCCCTCTTTCCCCACTTCCCCAAGAAGGATGGGGCCGTCTCCCTCATCTCCCATAGCGGTTCTTTCGCCTTGGGCCTTGCGGTGGCCATGGCGGAGAGGGGAGTTGGCTGCTGCAAGGGGATAATCAGCGGAAACGAGTGGGATCTCACTTGGACCGAATGTCTCGAATACCTCGGCCAGGATGATGGCACAGAGATCATCGTGGGGTACATGGAAGGGGTGAAGGACGCTCAGGCATTCCTCAGGGTCGCCAAAGCGGTGGGGAGGAAAAAACCCGTTTTCTGCATCAAAGGGGGTGATAGCGATCCAGGCAGCGCTGTTGCCATGTCTCACACCGGTTCGGTTGCGGGCTCGACAGCCGCGTGGAATGCCGCCCTCCGCCAGGCGAATATCATCAGGACAGAGGACGTCGATGAGACCGCTGACCACGTGGTCCTATTCAAGTCCCTGAAGGACCGGCCGGTGGGCCCGCGCTTAGCCCTCATTTCTGGAAACGGCGGCCTACTGGTGACAACGGCAGATATATGTGAGTCCTTTGGTCTCGAGATCCCGGAGTTGTCTCTGGAGACCAGGCGTGTCCTTGGGGATATGCTCCCGCCGTACGGCAGCAGCCACCGCAACCCTGTAGATGTCAGTATTGCCGCCGCGGCCAACCTCGCACTCTACTCTCAACCTATAAAGGTCTTGGACCAATGCGACGAGGTGGATGTGATCTTGTGCGTTCACTCGGGTGATTACCGCGGTGACGATATGGCGAGACAAGTCGTAAGAGAGAACCTCCACACCACGAAGCCGCTGCTGGTCTTGATGTTGGGCGAGTCCGAGACCAGCGCCAGGGCAGTGAATATATTGATGGAGGCCGGGATCCCAGTCTTCAGGAGGCAGAGGAACCCCATCCGCGCCCTGGCGGAACTGATCAGGTGGAAGGAGCGTGCGTTGTGACTCCGCCTCAGTGCGGCGGCTCACCTACGGGGGGCAGCCCCATCTCCCCAGGCTCCACACCTTCGCCATCACCCCGATGCGGCTCGCAGTCCAGCCACAGGATTGCCCCCTCCTCGACTAGAGCCTTGCGCCGCATACCCCGCAAAAAGGCATCCTCTCCGGCAGGTTCCTCGCCCCGCACTTGTCGCACGACTTGGCCAGCTCAGGTACGAGGGTCAGCAGCGATAGTTCCCCACAATGCCTGAATCATTGATCCTCCTGAAGACCGTTGGGGCCGCGGCGACGTTGGTGATCTCGAACTCCTCCGGCGCCTCCAGGAGCCTCTCCTCCCTGAACCTCCCTGAATGAGCGCCTACGGCGATCCCGAAGGCCAAGGGAGATATCGTCCCATGCCAAAGCCCGTGACCCCACGCCGGGGAGGAGGGACAGAATCACCGGCCCCCTTCCCTCGGTCCCACCCCGAAGAACGCGGCAAGCATCAGGGTCACCACGCCCCTGTGCGTATGTTCTGTTCCCTCAGGGGTCTGGCGCGTGGTCCTGGACGTATACTGGAGCACGGGTAACTTATCATGGGGTGGTGTTTCTCGGGGCGGCTTGCCTGCCTGCCGCGCCCCGCTTGGCGCAGGCAGGGCGAAGACTTAGAGCGAAGAGAAATGCCACCACCCCATGACCACTTATACTGGGACTGCTCACGGCATCCCTGTAGGTCCTCAATTCCGTGATCATCGCCATCGTCCCCTCAGCTCGAACGTTCATCCTTCAGCGGGAAATACTCGAGAAGCTTCTTGCCACCCTCGAGGATGTGGTTCTTGACACTGAGCCCGGCCTTCGCAGAGTCGCGCTCCTTGAGGGCAAGGTAGATCTCTCTGTGGCTTGTCATGGCACTCTCGACAGACCCTTTGTAGTAGTGGGCGGCGAAGAGAAACCACATGGAGTGATGCCCGGCATTCCTGATCATCTCCTCCAGCCTCTTGTTCCCGGCCCCCTTTACGATCTGCCTGTGAAACTCGAAGTTGAGCTTCACGTACGCCTTTGTGTCACCCCTCTTGTCCGCCCTCTCCATGTTCTCCATGATCCTGTCGAGGTTTTCCAGCTCCCTCTTGGTCAGCCTAGGGGCCGCCAGCTCGGCCGCTAGGCTCTCGAGGGCCGCCCGTATGGGAAAGAGCTCTATGATATCGTTTGCGGTCACCTCCCTCACAAAGACCCCTCTTCGCGCGTGGCGCACCACGAGCCCCTCCCCTTCCAGGAGCCTGAATGCCTCCCGAAGGGGGATGCGACTCACTCCCAGCTCCTCGATGAGCCTGAGCTCGTTGAGCTGTTCTCCTGGCTTGAGGCGCAGGTTCAGGATCGCATCCCTGAGGTAGTCACAGATATGGTCGGGCAGGTTGGCCCTCTCACTGACTCGTCTCATGACCCTACCTCCATGGAACAATTGTATGCAATATACAAAACATCTTGTCAAGGCCTTCGCACGGAAGAGCTGATTCCTCGAAAAAACAGGTCGTTGGCGGCTTCTAGATCCATAAGCCGCGGTGTGCATCGTATCAAGGCCTCAAGCCCATGGCCGCACACGGAGGCCCAGACGCACAGCCTGGGATCGCGGACAACAAGGTCCGAACCAGATACCAAGTCCCGTCGGGGATCGGGAGACATGACCCCTGTCGGGGCATCTTGACATATACCATGGGACCAAATATGATGGCCGCCTGATAAGGTTGGAGGCCCGCCTGCCACAGCGGAGGAAGTCTTCGGGGCTAACGGAAAGAGCATTCACACTCATTTCAAAAAGGAGGACGCAGATGGCGGGAATTGTATCTTACAGTGGGTATGTGCCGCGGTACAGGTTGAACCGCATGGCCATCTTCAAGGCCATGGGCTGGTTCAACCCTGCCAACCTGGCCTATGCCCGGGGGGAAAAGGCGGTGGCCAACTACGACGAGGACAGCATCACCATGGCCACCGCGGCCGCGATGGACTGTCTCGCAGGACTGGATCGCTCTGATATCGACGGCCTCTATTTCGCATCCACAACCATGCCTTACAAGGAGCGCCTGAACGCCGGGATAATCTCCTCTGCCTTGAACCTCCAGGAGAGTGCCAGGGCCGCGGACTTCTCCTCGGCCACCAAGGCGGGTACCACAGCGCTCCTTGCGGCCTTGGAGTCGGTGAGTTCGAAGAACGCCAAGAAGGTGATGGTGTGCGCCGCGGACTCCCGTTTGGGAAAGGCCGGTGGTATGCAGGAGATGGCCTTCGGTGACGGTGGCGCTGCGGTATTGGTAGGGGATGAGGACGTGGTGGCCGAGTTCAAGGGCTCTTACTCCATCACGTGTGACTTCGTGGACCATTACAGGGGGGACTTGGCCAGATTCGATCGCACCTGGGAGGAGCGCTGGATAAGGGATGAAGGTTATGACAAGCTGATCCCAGCGGCTGTCAAGGGCCTGGCCGACCGCTGTGGGATAAAGCTCAGCGACGTAGCCAAGGTCATCTATCCCTGTGTTTACGCGGCCGAGCACCAGAAGATCGCCAAGATCCTGGGCCTCAAGCCAGAGGCGGTGGTGAGCCCCTTGCTGGACGAGGTGGGGGACACGGGGGCGGCCCATCCCATGCTGATGCTGGCCAAGGCCCTGGACGAGGCACGCATAGGAGACCAGGTGATAGTGGTGAGTTTCGGCAACGGCTGTGACGCCTTGTGGTTCCAGGTGAAGGGGTCCCTGGCACCCAACAAGGAGCGAAAAGGGGTGCAAGGATTTCTGTCCAACAAGGCGGAGCTGACGAGTTACGAGAAGTACACGGTATTTCGCAGCATCATCCCTGTGGAGATCGGGGGCAGGGGGGAGCAAGACATGCCGACCCTGTTCAGCGTGCTTTGGCGCAATCGCAAGGCGGTGCTCGGCCTCACTGGCAGCAGGTGCAAGAAGTGCGGGACTCCTCAGTTCCCTCCCCAGAGGATCTGTGTCAACCCTGAGTGCCGGGCCATCAAGCAGATGGAGGATTACCACTTCTCCACCAGGCCGGGCAAGGTCTTCAACTATACGGGAGACATGCTCGCCTTCTCCTATGACCCTCCTGAGATCTACGGGACGGTGGAGTTCGAGGGCGGGGGAAGGTATCTATTCAACTTCACAGATTGCGATCTGAAATCTGTCCAGGTGGGGATGCCTGTGGAGATGACCTTCAGGAAGAAGCTCTACGACGAGAAGAGGGGCATCCACGGTTACTTCTGGAAGGCGGTACCCAGGAAGGAGGTTGCGTAAATGGCCAAGGGGATAAGAGACAAGGTGGCGATCCTCGGGATGGGTTGCACCAAGTTCGGGTAGAGGTGGGACGCCGGGCCCGAGGACCTCATGGTCGAGGCCTTCGTGGAGTGCATCGAGGACGCTGGGATCGACCCCAAGGAGCTCGAGGCAGCCTGGTTTGGCAGCCATTTCGACGAAGTCAACGTGGGCAAGGCGGCGGTCCCCCTGTCCGTCGCCCTCAAGCTCAACTACATCCCTGTTACCCGGGTGGAGAATTTCTGCGCCACCGGCACGGAGGCCTTCCGGGGGGCCTGCTATGCCGTGGCATCCGGTGCCTATGACATGGTCCTGGCCCTCGGTGTGGAGAAGCTCAAGGACACGGGCTATGGGGGACTCCCGGCAGGGGGTCAGTTGGGC
>CAZOXN010000135.1:0-6743 GCA_964583655.1 uncultured Desulfarculaceae bacterium
GTCGAGGTATCCCAGGGCCCTGAGGGTCCGGTCCACTATCTCCGTCTCCTCCTGAGTCAGGAGGGTCGGCCTTCTGCCACGGCTGAGTCGCATGCACTGGGCGCGCAGTTAATCGACCACCACCGGGTGCGCCCCGGAGACGTCGAGATGCTCCACGGGGTCGGTGGGGAGGTGGTAAAGGCCTTGTACAGAAGGCTCCGCCCGTCCCCATTCCCCGGGTAGTGGGTTCCTCAGGATCAGCTTCCACTCCGAGGTGCGAAGCCCCATGAGGCCCTTGGGCCAGTTCTCCAGATAAGCGATGGAGGCCGCGGGGACTTCCTCACGGCGACCGCCCCACAAAGGGAGGAGGGACTGTCCATCCAGGTCTTGCGGTTGGGAGAGGCCCAGGAGGTCGCAGGCCGTGGGGAACAGATCCAGAAGGCGCACCTGCCCTGGGACGCGTGGAGAGGGGTTATCGTAATGGCGTGGCAGGTGAAGGATCAGGGGGACCCGGATCACGTCGTCGCGCAGGCCGTAGTCGTGAAGAGGACGATCGTCCTCGTGGAGTTCCTCCCCGTGGTCTGAAAAGATCATCAAGACCGTGCTTTCCAGCAGCTCCTCGCTTCGCAGGAAGTCCAAGAGTCTCCCCACACACACCTGATCGGCGTAAGAGATCTTGCCGTCGTAATGCTGCCAGCTCGGGGAGAAACGGGTGCGGAAATAGCCCGGCAGCCGAAGCTCCGGCAGGTGGTGGGTATCCATGTAATGGAGCCACAGGAAGAAGGGCTGACGTGCACCCCGCATCCAATCCATGGCCAGCCCTAGGGCCTCATCCCAGTTGCGGCGCCAGAGCTTATCCTCTGCCTGCCAACCGTCGCTCCACCATTCCTCGTGGAATCTATGGAAGCCTCGATGGAATCCCATGGGCCGTCCCACCAGGTTGGTGCCGGGGAAGCCGGCGGTGGCATAGCCCTGGCGCGAAAGCCACTCGGCAAGCGTCACGGCATCAGGGGAGATGCGGCTGTTGGGGGCCCTCAGGCCGTGCCTTGGCGGAAGGAGTCCGGTGAAGATGGTCGCATGGGAGACCCAGGTGTTGGGCGCGTGGGTGACGGCCTGCTCGAAGAGGACCCCAGCCCTGGCCAGGGCGTCCAGGTTGGGTGTCTCCACCTGCCGGTACCCATAGCAACCGAGATGGTCTGGCCGGACACAGTCCAGCGTCACCATGATCAGGTTCCGCGATGGGGCATTTGGGGACATGAGCGCTCCGGACAGGTACATAAGTCGAGGCGTTCCAAGTGTATCGCCATTATACAGCCACCGGGTCCCCTTTGTCGTGCCTCGGCATGGCAGCGCACCCTGGTCGTTTGACTACCCTCGGGCGGACACGAGGGGCCGCCACTACCAGCGTGCAGCGGTTTCATGCTATAAGCGAGGGAGAGGAGTGCCAGGGTGCGTTTGGTCTTCATCACGGACATCCACGATGCGTTTCGGCCCCTGGAGGCCATCATAAGGGCCACCCCGGCCGATCTCTTCATCCTGGCCGGGGACCTGATATATCGGATATTCCCCCGGTACCAGACGGCCTGGCGGTACATGGAGCTCCAGGAGATCCTGGCGGGGAACCGAGCCAGCGAGGGTGAGGACCTGCGGGGGGTGGCGGAGAGGTTGTGCCAGGACAGCGCTCGCCCTGCACTTAGGGGCCTTGCCCAGGAGTACATGAGCCTGAGCAGCAAGGCTGAGGCTTCCATGCTCAGGTCGTACCGACGCCTCGAGGAGGTCCTTGCCCGGTATCCGTACCAAAGGATCCACGTCCTCCCAGGGAATTACGACATGGACCTCCAAGGGACGGCCTTGCGAGGGCGTGACCTCCACCTCCGATGCGTGGAGGTGCAGGGATGGAGGATCGCTGGTTACGGGGGCGCCAAGGTGCACACCCCCGGGGTCCCGGAGCACCTGAGGATAAGGTTTCGAGAGGAGCAAAGGGATGGGAGGCTTTGGTCAGAGGCTCAGGAGTTCTTCAAGTCCGTGAGGCCCCACATCCTGGCCATTCATCACCCACCTTACGGGCACCTCGATCGCCTGGCCGGACAAGGCCATGTCGGGAGCATCGGGATCCGCAACTATGTGGACCAGGCCGAGGTTGCGGTCGTCCTCTCCGGGCATATTCACGAGGAATGGGGCGGGGAGAAGACCATGGGGACCTGCTACTTCAACCCGTCCAACTTCGGGCGGATCGTAGAGGTCTCAGGGGTGCGTGCGGGGGGATACTTCCTGGACCTGGTCATGGGAGACGCGGGGCTGGAGGCGGCCACCCTCCGGCAGGCCGAGCGCGGGATGCTCCACGACGTGGTTGACTATCTCCCCCGGGATGGTCGGCTGGAGACCATCATACTGGACGAGAGGCGTTATATCCGCATGGGTGGCGCGGTCCCGAGGGCCAGGCACATCACCCCGATCCGCCAGTTCCAGAGGATCAAGTCCTTTTTCTTGGGGCACGAGACCCCCGAGTCCCGCGCCCTGGTCAAGGAGCTGAGAGGGATCTACCGGCGGATACGGGAGGCCGGCATGAACGTGGCCTTCGATCTATTGGGCTCCCTCAACTTCGGGGTGGCCCGACCAGGGTCGGACGTGGATCTGGTGGTTTATCTCAAAGGCGAGGAGTGCCTCCCTGACGAGCTGGATGCCTGTGCGGTCCCCCCGCCTCTCGACGCTGTCTTCAGGGAGTTGGAGGCACGCGGCCTGGCCGTAGAGGTATGCGACAGCCTGGATCTCGATCGTGTGGAGAGGGCGATCCGCGCCGAGGATGGAGAGGACGGCCACCTCCAGCGGTTCGTATTCTACAGGGCTGTCTGCAGGCCTGTGAACCTCCGGCTCATAAAGGCGGTGGAGAATCAACTCCTGCGCAAGGAACGGTTCAGGAGGGAGATGGAGGCCAGGCTGAGGGAGTATCTGAGGATCCTGGTATCCTCGGTGAGGCACGTGCGCTCCTTCGAGAAGTACGTGGCCAGGCTTCGCGAGGGCGGAATCGAGATCCCTCCTGATGTGGAGGAGGGGATAAGAAAGTACCTCAGGGGTCGCTGAGGCAAGAGATACGTGACCGCGGGCCGCCAAGGGCCTCGTGCGGCCTTTACACACGCCAGGGTAGGTAGCATACTGAATAAGACTGGCCATGGGCCGAAGGAGGACCAGCCCCTGGCCCTGAGGCTGTGGCATCACGTGGGGAGCTAGGAGGTCATGATGGAGGCGATGAAGGGTTCTAAGAGGAATTGGGGCGCGGCCGTTTTCTCTCTCTTGTTCCCGGCAGCCCTCTCCTTCTGGATGGTGGGGTGTGCGGCCTTGGACCAAAGGAGCGTCAAGGAGTTGGAGGCGGCCTACGGTCCCAATGCGCCGAGGGTAGAGGCGTCCTTTGCGGCGGATGAGGTCGTCCCCGGTGACGTGTGGCGTCTGTACATAAAGGGGTCGGACAAGGACGGTGACATCCGGTTCATAAACGTCTGGATGATGATCCCTTCCAGGACCACCACGCCGATCCGCCTTGAGGTGGCCGAGGGCCAAGGAGGCCATGTCTCTGGGTACCTGACGCTCAACACCCTGGAGCTGGGGGGCGGGGTAGGGGACCTGTTTCGGGCGCGGTTCCGTTTCTTGGTCAGCCTGGAGGACAGGGCGGGCCATCGCTCCGAGTACGTGCAACACTACCTGGAGTTCATCTTCGGTGCCAGACCGGGACAGCCTCCACAGGGTGCCTTCGAGGAGAGGTTCCTGGGGAGGATACCACCTGAGTTCGACCCGGTGGAGCCAAGTCCTGGCCTGACGCAGAACTGGCCATGATTCCCAGGGGACCGAGGCCGGGTAAGGGATCGCCCGGCAGGGATCAGACCCGGTTGGACAGGCGTGGTTTTCTCGGTAACGTCGCCTGGGCAGGAGCGGCCCTCGCAGCCGGTCACTTCTTGCCTCGGCACGTCTCGTCCGACCCCCCTCCTTCCCGTCTGGTCGTTGCCAAGGGCAAAGCGGCCGACGCCGTCAAGCTGGCCATCGAGGCCCTGGGAGGGATCGGATCCTTCGTCAAGCCCGGGGATCGGGTCCTCCTCAAGCCCAACGCCTCCTTTCCCAATCCGCCTGCTTGGGGATGCAATACCTCGCCGGAGGTGGTGGCCGTTGTGGCCAGGCTTTGCCTGGAGGCAGGGGCCAAACGGGTCCTGGTGGTGGACAACACCCTGGGGAATCCCGAGCTCTGTTTCAGCAAGAGCGGGATCAAGGCGGCCGTGGAGGAGATCTCAGGTGTCCATCTCCTCGCCCCGAAGGACAAGGAGCTGTACAAAGAGGTAGAGGTCCCGAAGGGAAGGGCCCTGAGAAGGACCCACGTCATGCGGGAGGTCTTGGAGAGCGACCGCTGGATCAGCATCCCCACGGCCAAGTCCCACTCGGCCACGGGTGTGAGCCTAGGGCTCAAGGGGCTCATGGGACTGGTCTGGGATCGGGGGATCTTCCACAGGGACCTGGATCTGGATCAGGCCATAGCGGACCTGGCGACCATCCTCAGGCCCACCTTGACGGTGATGGATGCGACCAGGGCCCTCCTCGCAGCGGGTCCTGGGGGGCCAGGGCAGGTGGAGCGGTGGGACAAGGTCGTGGCCGGGGTCGATCCCCTGGCTGTGGATGCCTACACCGTGACCCTCGGGACGTGGTACGGTCAGAAGGTCCGACCGGACCAGGTCAAGCACCTGCGCGCTGCCCGAGACTTGGGGCTGGGGATCGCAGATCTCGCCAAGATGGAGATCGTGGAGAAGGGGGTGTGAGACTGAGGCGGTCCCTCCAGCTCACCTCCTTGGCCCTCTTCCTGGTGCTCTTCTTCACCACCACATACACACTGACGGGCGTGCTGCCTCACGACCTCTATTTGCGCCTGGACCCCCTGGCTGCCACGCTCGTGCTGCTCATGGCACCCTCCGCGGCCTGGGCCTTCTCCCTGGCCCTGTTGGTGGTGGGGGGAACCCTGGTCATGGGGAGGGTCTTCTGCGGGTACATCTGCCCCATGGGGTGCCTCTTGGACATGGCCGGCAAGGTGGTCGGCACGCCTCGAGGGCCCATCGCCCGGGCCCATGGGGCCACGGGGGTGAAGTATGGGGTCCTGGTTGCGTCTGTGGCCTCGGCCCCTCTCGGTCTCTCCCTCCTGGGGTGGGTCGATCCCCTGGCCCTCCTGACCAGGGCCACGGCCCTCCTCTTGGACCCCTGGGTCAAGGCCGCTGGGAGCCTCGGGCTGGAGGTCTTGAGACCCTTGGCCGGCCGCCTAGGTTGGGTGGAGCTGGCCAATGCCGCCCTCAGGCCGCCGGTTTACTGGCTTGCCGGGCTCACTGGGGTCATCACCGGTGGCATCCTCGCCGTGTCCCTTTGGCGTTCCCGTCTCTGGTGCAGGTGGCTGTGCCCCTTGGGTGCCTTGCTGGGGGTCTTGGGGAGGTGGTCCTTCCTCGGGAGGCGTGTGACCGATGCGTGTGTGGAGTGCGGGGCGTGCGAGCGCGCCTGCCCCATGGGGGCCGTGGGGGAGGACCCCAGGCACACCAGGCACGGAGAGTGCATCCTGTGCCAGCGCTGCGCGTCGGTGTGCCCGGAGGATGCCATCCGGTTCCTGCCGGAGGGCAGGTCCTGGAGGCCCGTTGCCCACCGTGGCCCGCTCATCAGCCGGAGGGGGCTCCTGGCGGCCGGTGCCGTCGGGGTCTTCCTGGGCCTCACGGCCAGGGCCGATGCCGGGAGGGTGGGGCCGAGGGACCGGCTCATTCGCCCGCCCGGGGCCCTGCCCGAGGAGGAGTTCCTGGACAGGTGTCTTCGCTGCGGACTCTGCCTAGGGGCGTGCCTGAGCCATACCCTTCAGCCGTGCCTGTGGGAGGCGGGAATCAACGGCATCTGGACCCCGAGGCTGGACCTGAGGCTCGCACCGTGCGAAAAGCACTGCAACCTGTGCGGCCGTGTGTGCCCTTCCGGGGCGATCCGCGATCTCTCCATGGAGGAACGGACTCATGCCAAGATCGGCACCGCGATCCTGCACAGGGAGCGGTGCCTCGTGTGGGAGCAGGACAAGACCTGCTTGGTCTGCGACGAGATATGCCCTTACGATGCCATCGAGTTCAGGGAGGTGGAAGGGCGCCGAAGGCCCTTCGTCACAGAGAACCGGTGCAATGGGTGCGGGTACTGCGAGCACAAGTGCCCGGTTGAGGGGGAGTCGGCCATCGTGGTGACGCGACTGGGCGAATTGCGCCTTTCCACTGGGTCGTACATGTCGGAGGCGAGAGAGCGAGGCCTGGTGTTCGAGGGCCCCAGAGATGGGAAGCCCTCTTATCCTTCTCCCGCCCAAGGCAAGGCCCCCCCTGGGTTCATCCTGGATCCGTAAGACCCATGGTCTCCTAGCCCCCTTGCCCCGCCCCGTCTTCAGGGCTCGCGGCCGGCAAGGTGACTGTGAGGAGGACCTCTTGCCCCGCGGCGAATTCCGCCTGCACCAGCCCGCCGTGGTGGAAGAGGATGACCTTGGCCACTGGCAGATCCAAGAGGGCAGGGTCCGGTGGTCCCTCCACGTGGAAGGGGTAGAAGTAGTGATCGAGGTCGTCCTTGGAGAGGACAGAGCTGGGGTAACGCCAGGTGATGCGCACCCGATCGTCCTCGGCCTCCGCCTTGACCCGCAGGGTCCCCCCTTCGTCCATGATGAAAAGGGTGTGTCGGCACAGGCTCTCCAAGGCCCTGCAGAAGAGGACCCGATCCATGGGGACCTTGGGAAT
>CAZOXN010000136.1:0-6705 GCA_964583655.1 uncultured Desulfarculaceae bacterium
CCTTGAGGGGGCTCTTGGACGAACGGCGCATCCAGGCGGAGCTCCAGGTGGACGGCGGGATCCATCTGGACAACATCGCTGAGGTGGTCAAGGCCGGGGCCACGGTCTTAGTATCCGGCTCCGGGATATTGAAGGGCGGGGACTACCGGCAGACTATCTCCAGGATGAGGGAGAAGTGCTACAGTGAGGGATCTCGGAGGGCTGGACCATGAAGAAACAGGGGTATCCACCTTTGGACGACCCAGAGAAGATCGTTGACCCTCTCCCCGACAGGGACCTCCATGCCCTGGAGAACGGGGAGAGGGCCTTTCTCGAGACCCCTCGGAGGCCTCTCCCCACCAGGAAGGCGAGGAAGAGACGTATCGCCCCTGTGCTCCTTTCCTTCCTCCTGGGGGTTGGGGTGGGGTGGTTTCTCCACGGTCATCTCTCCCAAGGGGGGGAAGGCTCACCCTCCGCCCCCTCTCTCTCCGGATGGCTCGGTTACCCTTTGGCCGGGATCAGGCTGGAGAAGGCATCCCGGGGTGACGCGAGCCGCGAGAGGGCCAGCGCCGTGCTCCTGAGGCCGGGAGAAAGGGTGAGCTTCAAGTACGGGAAGGAGTCGTTGAGGTTCCTCTCCGTGGAGAGGCGCTCCTCCCCCTTGGCAGCCTTTCAGGTCTTGATATCCAGGCCCCCTGCCCTGTACCTCGAAGACAGGGCCATCGAGATCGGCCAGGAGCTCTCTCCCCTCCTGGAGCCCGAGAGGTCTCTCTCTTACACCATCGCCCTGAAGGCCTCCAGGGACCTCCCACCCCTGGCATCCTTCGGGCTGGAGCTGGAGATGGACGCTCAGGCCTGGTTGGCCCGGGCCCAAGGGCTCAAGGACTTCCAGGCCCGGAAGAGATCCCTGGAGAAGGCCCTTGAGGCATCGCCGGAGGAGGTGGAGCTGCTGATGGCCCTGGGGAATCTCTTGGCACAGCACAGGGAGAGCAACGCAGCGGCAGAGAGGTTCCAACAGGTCCTCAAGAAGGAGCCGCGTCACGTGGAGGCGGCCAAGGCCCTGTGCGCCATCTACGTCAAGGGCCAGCCCAAGAAGGCCTTGGAGATGTACGAGACGTTGGTCAAGATCGACCCTGAGAACAGGTTGAGCCATTACAAGGAGATGGCAAGGCTCCAGGAGCGCCTGGGCCTTTCGCCTGCGGAGACCTACCGTAAGATCCTGGGCATTCAGAGGAACGATCCAGATGCCGTCAGGGGGCTCGATACACTCTATGCCAGGCACATAGAGAAGGCCCAGGAGTGGGAGAAGAAGGGCGATTTGCCCAAGGCCATCCAAGAGATGAAGCTGGCCATGGAATTTCAGGCCACCAAGGAGACCAAGTCTTATCTGGCCACGCTCTATAGCAACCTCGGCTTCTCCCTGGCACAGAAAGGAAAGCTCCCGGAGGCCATATCCAATTACGAGGCATCCCTGAAGCTCGATGAGAATCCCATCACCTATCTCAACCTCGCCGACGCCTATGCCAAGAACAACCGCGTCGACGATTCCCTCAAGGCCGTCGAGAAGGCCTACGGCCTCAAACCCAAGGACGCGGGCGTGTTGAGGAACATCCTCCTCCTTTGGGGGGAGCTCCTCATGGCCAAGAAGCATTATCAGCATGCCATCCAGAAACTGGAGGAACTCCGTGCCCGCGCACCCAAAGACCCGCAGCTCCTCAAGACCCTCGGGCTCGCCTACTGGAAAAAGGGGGACCTCCCAAAGGCGTTGGACATCCTCAAGGCGATCCCCCCCTTGGTCGCCTCCGGTCCCAAGAAGGATCAGGCCGAGATCCATCGCCTCATAGGCGACCTGCAGCGGGCCATAGGGGATCAGGAAAAGGACCTCAAGAGGCGCATCTCCCGGTACGATGAGGCGCTCAAGTCGTACAAGCAGGCCTTGGCCCTGGACAAGGACAAGGAGGTCCAGAAGCGAATGGACGAATTGGCCGAGGAGAGGAAAGCCTTGCAGATCCGCGCCTTTAGGTCATCGTGACCGGGATGGGACGCCCGCTCGGGCGATCATCTGGAAGGGACCTGCCGCAGCACGAGCACGAAACGGGCACCCTCCTCCGTCAATCCCTGGCCAAGGTACAGGTCCTGCTGGACGTCGTACTTCACACCAGGATGAAGATCCAGGACCAGTCGGAGTCGCCGAGAATCCGCGTGCCACGCTGTGCGGATCTGCCCCCTGAGCAGGGGGTGTCCCCAGGATGTCAATCTCGGCATGGGCCCCATCCACGCAGGCTCCAGATCCACCACCAGTCGCGTCGGATTCTCCAGGGTGAAGACCTTGGGGTACACGGCCCGATCAATGATCAGGATGAGGGAAAGGGCCTCCCTGGAATCAGAGATCGCCTGCGCGTCCAGCACCCGGGCGCAGCCCGTGCAGGTATCCGCGGCCCGGGCCGTGGCCCCAGTCCACGGGAGGTGGGCCCATCCTGTCAAGAGGACCAGGAGGGATGCGACCAAGGCAAGGGCGAAGATGCGTCTCGGCAGGCCCATGAGCCTCCCCGGCCCAGCGGCAGGCCCTGCCTTCATCGTCTGGTCGGGGAGAGGCGATTTGAACGCCCGACCTCTTGCTCCCGAAGCAAGCGCTCTAACCAGGCTGAGCTACTCCCCGCGAGGATATGGATGGACACCAGCGCTTCAATGGACCGTCTCGCTGGGATCGACCCTGGAGAGGATCTCCTCGTATTCGTCCACGAACTTGTCCTTTAGCTTGTCGGCGATGTAGATGGGGACCCGCAGTCTGGTGGCCAAGGCCACCGCGTCGCTGGGGCGACTGTCGATGGCCATCTCCATGCCGTTCACTTCCAGATATACGTAAGCGTAGTATATGTTGTCCTGCAAGTCCCTGATGACGACACGGTTCACCCTTCCGTCGAGCTTCTCTATGATGCTGGCCATCAGGTCATGGGTCAATGGCCTAGCCGTGGGTATCTCCCGGATGGCAATGGTTATGGCATTGCCCTCGAAGGTCCCGATATAGATGGGAAGCACCTGGCCCGTCTCAGGGTCCTTCAATGCCACCCTGTAGAGAGACGTCTGCGCATCATAGGTAACGCTGTCTACGGTAACGAGGACCATCTCCGCACCATTGTGGAAGGGACTCGCTCCATGCGGCCTCTTCCTCACAGGACCTATCCCTGTATATCATAGGATGGGAGGGATCGTCAATTCTGCGGCGATCCGGGGGGCGGTTGCGCTCCCCTTAGTTGGTGCTCCTCCGGGGTGGCTCATGTCTCATGCGGTCCTCTTTTGCCTGGGTGCATATCTCCTCGGGGCAGTGCCGTTCGGACTGCTCCTCTCGAGGATGGCAAGGGGTGTGGACCCGAGGGGCTTGGGAAGCGGCAACATAGGAGCGGCCAATGTCTTCCGCTCCATCCACCCGATGCTAGGTCTCCTGACCCTGTTTTGCGATGCCGCGAAAGGGTGGCTCCCTGCCTGGGCGGCAACTCAGGCATCCCTTTCAACCTGGGCCGTGGCCTGTGTGGGCCTGGCGGCCTTCCTGGGCCATCTCTTTCCGCCATATCTGGCGTTTCGCGGGGGGAAGGGGGTGGCCACCGGGGCGGGCGTCTTCCTTGCCTTGGTCCCCTTGGCCGTGATGGGTAGCCTCCTGGCCTTCCTGTTCGGGGCATTCTCCACGCGATACGTCTCCGTGGGATCCATGCTCGCGGCCCTCTGCCTCCCATTCATGGTCTATTGGCTCATGGGCGTGCACCCTTTCTCAGGCCTCGCAGCCCTGTGCGCGGTGGGGGTGATATGGAGGCATCGAGGGAATATCTCCAGCCTCAGAGATGGAACGGAGAGGAGCTGGCGGGGGTGAGGCCCCGCAGGGTGTTCATAGGCGATCCAATACCCCTCGATCCCTTCGCCTCCTCTTGGAGGCCCGCGCTGCAGGGCCCTTCTTCCTGGTGGTGAGCCTCGGGGGCCCTTCTCCATCCTCGTCCGATTCGCATTCAGCCCCTCTGCTCCCCGGGGCCGCCATGCGCGCACGGAACTCCTCTGAGGAGATGACGGGAACACCTAGCACGCGACATCGCTCGGCCAGCTGCCGATCCGATGAGACCACGGCAACCCCAGCCGAGGACCTCTCCACCATCCCGACGATCACGTCATCGGCCGTCTTGGGCCCCCGGGAATAGGCGACCACGATCCCCTTGCGGGTCTCGGCGCCGCTGGGAGGGCAGGGGAGTCCTTTCCCATCGAAGACCACCGTTATCCGAAACCCCTTGGCCCTCTTGTACTCAAAGAGCTCTTCCAGGAGCAACTCCCTGGCGAGTTCCAGCCCCTCATGCCCCGCAAGACCCCGTTTCCTGGATGCCCCTATCAAGTTGTACCCGTCCACTATGAGGTGCAGAGCCATCTCACACCCCCGACACAAAGGTATCCCAGCCCGAGGGCGACCTTGACCCTCTCTCATAGGTAACATAACATACTCTCGGTCCGGCTGGAGAGTGCCGTCGCGGTCGCCCTCGCGAAGCCAGGAGCCCTTGAAAGTGATCTCCTCACCCATGGATGCCCTGGAGAAAGGGCCTAGGAGCACCCTAGATGCCGCATGGCGCATGCTCATTCGCACCAAAGACCCTGGGTTCATCTGCCCTCTGCTCAACCTGAAGACGAGACTCAAGGGCTCGGACTACGAGGGACCTCGGGTGACGAGAGGGGTGCCTTTGGAGTATCGGGAGAGAGTGATTCAGGCCATTCTTGTGGAACTGGCAGAGGCCGAACCGGGCCCCTTTCTCGAGATCGTGGAGCAGGAGGCCCACCCGCTCCGGTGGGCTGCGATCCACGTGCTCGCAGAGGCGCGTCTCCATGGCCTGTTCGATTTTTTCAAACGGCAGATCCTGGAGAGGCCAGGGCAATACAAGGTCCTGCTCTTGAACGCCTTGGCTAACCAAGATCATCCGGAGAGGATCCCGTTTCTGGGGGAGCTCTTGCGGGACCAAGACGAGACGGTGGTCTCACAGGCGATCTTCATACTGCGAGACGCCCAGGACCCTAGGGCGCTCCCTTACGTGAGGAGGGCCATCCGGGATCTTGGAAGCGATCCCCGGATGATCCGGAGGATGCTGTTGCGCCTGGAAAGGGAGCTGGACTCCTTGATCAGGACCAAGGCGAGACCGCACGTGAGGCTCGTGGACGGCCCAGGGCAATAGGCGGGTTCGAATCGAGCCGAGGGGGCATGCAGGCCCGCCAGCAGATCCAACTGTCGGCAGGATAGGAAAGGATGGGACCTTGTTGACAAAGCGTATCATACCTTGTCTCGATGTGCGGCTGGATGATGGGGGAAGACCTGTGGTGACGAAAGGGCATCAGTACGATGTCCGGGGGCGGGATGGAAAGGTGAGGGACGTAGGGGACCCTGTGGCCATGGCCGGTATGTACGATGGGGAAGGCGCCGACGAATTGGTATTCCTGGACATAACCCGTACGGCCCACGGTCGCAGCCCGCTCTTGTCCATCATAGAGCGGGTCTCGGACGAGGTCTTTCTCCCACTGACCGTCGGTGGCGGGATCCGTACCCTGGACGACGCACATCAGTACTTCGATGCTGGGGCCGACAAGGTCTCGCTGGGGAGCATGGCCGTGGAGATCGTCCGGCAGTGGCTCAGGGGCGAGAGGGGGACGACTCCCACGCCCATCGAGGAGATCGCCAAGCGTTACGGATCCCAGGCCTGCGTCATCTCCATAGACCCCAAGAGGGTCTATGTCTCCAGCCCTGAGCAGACCCATCATCCTACCATTCAGACCCTGGTGCCCGGGCCCAGGGGAGAGGGTCACTGCTGGTTTCAGTGCTCGGTACGAGGGGGGAGGGAGTTCTCGGATCAGGACGCCATCACGTTGGCTAGGGTGGTCGAGGAGTTGGGCGCCGGGGAGATCCTCCTAAACTCCATAGATCGGGACGGGACCCGATCCGGTTTCGACATCGAGCTCGTCCGAGCCGTGAGCGAGGCGGTCTCGCTGCCCGTGATCGCGTCGAGCGGGGCCGGTTCTTTGGGCCATTTCCTGGAGGTGCTCACCGCGGGCAAGGCCGATGCAGCCCTGGCGGCGAGCCTTTTTCATTATGGGGAGCTGAGCATTCGGGCCGTGAAGGAATACCTTCGTCTTTACGGCGTCCCGGTCCGTATGTGAGATACAGGATGAGTACGGACCGATTGCCCCTCTCGGCAAGATCGTCTAGCCCTTGGGAACCAGATGAGCATGGGCAACGAGTGAGGATCGGGGTCTTGAGCGACACCCACCAGAACGTCAGGTTGGCCCGCGACGCCTTGCAGCTCATCTCCCCCGTTGATTTCTTCGTCCATCTGGGCGACTACGTGGAAGACGCTAGGGTCCTTTCCCGTGCCACTGGCATCCCATGCCGCTTCGTCACCGGAAACGGCGACGTGGCAGAGAGGGGGCCCAGGGAGCTCTTCCTCACGGCCGGAGGAAAGAGGATCTGGGCCATCCACGGAGACCAGTTCGACGAGAGGGGTCAAATAGATGAGGGGCTATTGGTCATGGAGGCCCAAAGGGTCGGGGCCGAGGTGGTCCTCTTCGGCCACTCCCACGTCCAGATGTGCCGTGTGGCGCAAGGGATTCATCTCCTGAACCCAGGGCACATGATGATCTCCTCGGAGCACGGGACGCTGGCTCTGTTGGCCATCTGCGGGCAAAGCGAGATCGAGGCTCGAGTCATTCAAGTGC
>CAZOXN010000137.1:0-6701 GCA_964583655.1 uncultured Desulfarculaceae bacterium
AAGGGGATCAGGTCAAGGAGACGATCTCGACCCTGGAGAGGTTCATCGAGCTCAGGGAGAAGGCGGGCCCATGTCCAGGCTGCTTCAATGCAGGGGGGCCTTCGGCTGTATGCGGCATTGCCAGGTGCGTCAAGTCCAAGGGGTATTGGACCTGCGCGGAATGCGAGGACTACTCCCCGGGTTCGGAAAGGCCGTGCACCCAACCGGACATCGCCCCTGTGCGAGGCCCCATGGAGTCGAGGGTGGAGATGTCGGCCATGATCTCCAAGAGGTACAGCGGCAATACCCGCGAGAACCTACGCGCGTGTCGGGAAAAGGGGTATGCTGCCTTCGTGGAGGAGGTCAAGGAGAAGGTAGGGCAGGGCTGGAGGACGTGGCAGGTCATAAGCCAGGAGCCAGTATTCTCCAAACGGGCCAAGTAGATCCGCAAGGGCCGCTCGTCCCCCTGCCAGAGCGTTGGGACCGAGGCAAGGGAGGAGGGGCACTGGACAAGGCCCTGGATTGACTCGGGGAAGGGGTCATGGCACAGGTCTTGGTGGTCTATCATTCCCAGGGGGGGAATACGCGCAAGATGGCCGAGGCCGCGGCCAGGGGTGCCGCAGAGATCGAGGGCACCACGGTGATCCTCAAGGAGGCACTGAAGACCACGCCGGAAGACCTCGTGGAGTGCGACGGGATCCTGTTCGGGTCCCCCGAATACTTCGGGTATATGGCCGGGGCACTAAAGGATCTTTTCGACCGGACATACGAGTTGCTCCGTGGGCACAAGAGGATATTTCGAAAGCCTTACTGTGTGTTCATCAGCGCAGGCAACGACGGCCAGGGCGCTCTCAATAACATCGAGAGGATCTGCATTGGGTTCCAGTTCAAGAAGGTCCATCATCCTGTAGTGGCCAAGGGGCCGGTGACCAAGGAGGTCTTGGCCAGGTGCGAGGAACTGGGACGGATCATGGCGGCAGGGTGCGACGCACGGGTGTTCTGACCGCTTGAAGGGGCCTCTTCGAGGGGCAGCGGGACTCACCCTTTGCCCAGGCCAGCGACCAGGGTGGTCCGTCAGCCTCACCCGAAGTGGATGAATTTCTCCCCGGGAGCACCACAGACAGGGCAGTTTTGGGGGACGCCACTGTCCGAGACGTAACCGCAGACCGAGCAGACTTGATAAGTGGCCTCCCTATCCTCCATCAGGTCGTTGAGGGCCCTCTTGTAGAGCCTCCCGTGGGTCTCCTCCACGTCCCTGCTCACCGTGAAGTGCCAGGCTGCGCCCTTTTCCCCTAGGTCATAGGCCAGCTTGAGGAATCTCTCGTAAGCCACTTGCGCCACGTTGGTCTCGGACTGGAAGCTCTCCTCCAAGTTCTCCTCGGTGGTGCCGATCTCCCTGAGGACCCGTAGGGCCCTCTCCCCGTGGATCTCCTCGGAGAAGGAGATGACACGGAAGAGCTTGGCTATCTGCGGGTAACCCTCTTCCTCGGCCTTCTTTGCGAAGACCTTGAGCCTCAAGGCCGCCTTTGCCTCCCCGGTATACGCCTGGTGCAATGCCTCTCTGATCCTCTCATCCATCGGCGCTGCTCCTCTCGTGGTCCCTGGTTTGTCCTCCTTGGTTCGGATCCGTGGCTCCTCGATCATCCCCTGGAACACCCATAGTAAACGTTGTCTCGTCTGCAAGAAAGTGTCGTGTCTGGGGGCTTCCCATGCTGTCCGCAATTCGCCTGTCTTGCGGGGCAGCCGTCTGCCCTGGAGGGACTCAGCCGGATCCATCAGGCCTTTGTCGCACGCTGACAGCCAGTCTTGCGTCCCGCGGGGGAGGGGGCAGTCACGGCGTGGCGAGGGGGCGAGCCGTGAAAGGGTGATGGCGGAGGCGTGGAGCCGAGGGAGATGAAGCTGCCTATCCAGAGTTCTGGTCTCGGCCGGGGGCCGCCCCATGTCACTTCCGTTGGTATCTATCGCTCTCGTTGACCTCGGTCTTGGGCTTTGTTAAGCTCGATCTCCGGATTTCCGCGCCTTCGCTGGGGAGAGAGCAGGGGGTCCGCAGGTGCCCTGCAAGAGCCCCTTTGGACAGCTCGCTGAGGTCGTGTGCCTTGGGTTGTAGCGGATATCCGCGATTCCCTTTCACTGTCTATGAGAGAGGAGGAACCCATCATGAGAAAGAGGCCACTTTCGATTCTCGCGGTCATGTGGCTCTCGCTGGGGTTGGGGTTCGGATTTGCGTGGCGGTCCGAGGCCCAGCAGCTTGAGCCCATCAAGGAGATCAACCTCACCTCGTTTCCCCAAGGCCAACAGCCGTGGGTCTATCAGCAAGCGCTCATGATCGCGGAGAACTGGCGGAGGCTGGGGCTGAAGGTACGGCTTGAGCCGCTCAACATCCCAAACCCCCTCATTCAGAGAGTGTTCAAGGACAAGGACTTCGACGCCACCATGATGGAGGGGTCCGGGTTGTTGGACCGTTTGGATCCCGACTTCTTCCTTTACACGGTCTTCCACTCCTCCAATGCGGGGCCTGGCGCATGGAATCTTTCCGGTTTCAACGACCAGGAGTACGACAAACTGGCCGAGGCCCAGCGCAAGGAGTATGACCTAGAGAAGCGCAGGGAGATCGTGTGGAAATGCCAGGATGTGCTGCACAAGCATGTCCCTTGGATCGTCACTGTTAACAACAACGCCATCCAGGCGTACAATCAGGCCGATTTCAAGGACCCGGCCATCTCCGTGTCCGGTTTCTACGACGCCATCACCCTTTTCACCATCAAGCCGACTGGGGATCGAAAGATCTTCCGGTATGGGTCCTCTCTGTCGGACCTCAAGACCATCAACCCGTTGGTGTTCAATGAATCCGATCAGTTCGTGTACATTTACTCGATATACGACACCCTGGTCCGGATCAATCCCCAGGGCAAGCCCGAGCCTTGGGCGGCCAAGGCCCTGGAGACCGTAAACGAGCGCACCATTGACGTGACCCTGCGGGATGGCATGAGATTTCACGACGGCAAACCATTGACTGCCGATGACGTCAAGTTCACCTTCGTTTACTTGGCCAAGCACAACCCCGTGTACCTGCAGAAGAAGATCGAGTGCGTCGAGTCGGTCGAGGTGCTCTCCAAGGACAAGGTCCGCTTCAAACTGAAGGAACCGTATGCCCCGTTTATCGCCCTTACCCTGGGTCTGACCCCCATCTTGCCCCAGCATATCTGGGAGAAGATCGAAAAGCCGCATGAACAGCGAAATGTACCGCCCATCGGCAGCGGGCCGTTCAAGTTCGTGCACTGGCGGGAGACCCAGGAGTTCATGATGACCAAGAACCCCGAACACTTCAGCCCGCCATATGTGGACGGCGTTCTCTTCGTCTTCTACGGTACCGCGGAGGCCGTCAACACCGCATTGATCAAGAAGGAGGTGGACAGCGAGACATTGGTAACGCCCCAGCAAGTGGAGGACCTGAAGAAGCTGAGCCACATCAGGATTCTGAACCTGCCCACCCACACCACAGACGGGGTCATCCCCAACATCCGGCGCAAGCCTTTCGACGATCCCAAGTTCCGGTTGGCCTTGGCCCATGCCGCGCCCAGGCAGCAGATGGTGGAGGAGATTTTCTTCGGGTTCGCCGAGGTTGGAGGCTCCATGATCGCCCGCTATAACCAGTTCTGGCACAACCCGAACGTAAAGCCCTATCCCTATGACCTGGAGAAGGCCAAGGCCATCCTCAAAGAGGCGGGCTACAGGTGGAACGAGAAGGGCGAACTGTGCTATCCACCCAAGTGATCATCGGCAGAGGGCTGCGCGGAGGACCATCGGCTGAGGGGCGAGGCGCTTGGATGTCTCGGGGGAGCAATAGACGATGAGGGCATACGTCTTGCAGCGTCTGGCCCTGGCCGCTTGCACCCTCTTCTTCCTGGCCACCATCCTGTTCGTCCTCTTCAGGATGCTCCCTGGGGATCCGACCATGACCGTGTTGAGCTCGGCCCTGGATCCCCAGGTCCAAGAAGAGATGAGGCATCGCTTCGGACTCGACAGGCCGTTGCTGGAACAGTACGGGATTTACATGAAGAACCTCGTAACCGGGGAGTTCGGGGTCTCCTTTCAGCACGGGGTGAAGGCGTACGACATCATCGCCGAGAAGTTTTGGAACACCATCTTTCTCATGTTCCCGTCCTTCTCCCTGGCCTTTCTGCTGGGGATTCTCGTTGGCTCCTATGCGGCCTGGAAGAGGGGTTCGCCCTTGGAGAAGGGCGTAGTGACCGGATCGGTGGTCTTCCGCTCCGCCCCAGAATTCTGGGTGGCCATTCTGTTCATCTTCGTGTTCGCCGTGCAACTGGACATCTTTCCCAGCGGGCACATGCGAACCCCGGGGTACAAGTCCACGGGGACCTTCGATGTCTACTTCTCCGTGGATTTCTTGTATCACCTGGCCTTGCCCATGCTGATGATGACCCTTTACTACTGCTGTTATCCCCTATTGGTCATGCGCACGGCCATGCTGGAGGTCATGGGCGAGGACTTCATTGAGCTTTGCCAGGCCAAGGGCTTGAGTCAAAGGCGGGTGATCTTCAAGCACGCCATGCGTGCCTCCCTCTTGCCCATTGCCACTTCCGTTTCACTGCTGGGGGCCTATGCAACGGCCGGGAGCGTGTTGATCGAGACGGTCTTTTCCTGGCCAGGCCTGGGGCGACTCATGGTCCAGTCCGTCCTCTATTCTGACTATCCGGTGGCCCAAGCCTCTTTTCTCCTGATTGGTGCCATGGTGGTAATGGGCAATCTTCTGTCAGACCTCTTGTACGGGATATTAGATCCCAGAATCCGTTACAGGTAGGCGCTTCATGGGATCTTCGGGGCGAGGGGGCATCTCCAAAGGCAACCCGCAGACCCTGGAAAGCACGTGGCGTGGGGGGCTTGCAGGGGTCTGGGATTTGGTGAGGCGGAGCCGCTTGGGTCTTGCGGGTCTTCTCATGATCATGTTTTTCGTGTGCATCGGCCTTCTGGCCCCTATGATCGCACCCTTTGATCCCATGGAGAGGAGTTACGATGCGTCGGGGAGATTGGAGCGGCTTCAACCGCCTTCTTCAAAGCACCTGCTAGGGACGACCCTGTACGGTAGAGACGTCTTCAGCCAGATCCTGCTAGGGACACGGACCGTACTGCTGGTTGGATTTCTCACGGCCCTTTTCGTGGCCCTCATCGGCATGAATGTGGGGCTGTTCTCCGGGTACTTCCGCGGATGGGTGGACAATCTGTTGATGAGGATCACGGATCTGTTGTTCGGGGTGCCCATCGTTCCCACCTCCATCGTGGCCCTCTCCATACTGACCCGGAGCATGTGGTGGATCATCTTCATCATGTCACTCCTGTATTGGATGTCCACCGCCCGGGTGGTTCGTTCCCAGGTCCTGAGCCTCAAGGAACGCCCGTTCATCGATGCAGCCAGGATGTCCGGGGCAGGGCCCGTGAGGATCATGTACAAACACCTTGCACCCAACGTCCTGCCTCAAGTCTTCGTGCACGGGGCCTTTTGCGTTGCCTGGGCCATAACCACGGAGGCCAGCATCTCCTTCCTGGGATTTGGGGATCCCCGGTCTATCAGTTGGGGGACGATACTCCACGATGTCTTCTCTTCCATGGTCATGTACAAGGCGTGGTGGTGGTTTTTGCCGCCAGGATTCTGCATCGTCCTCATGGTGCTCTCCTTTTACCTAGTCGGTCGGGCCGTGGAGGAGTTGGCCAATCCGAGGTTGAGAGAGGAGTGATGGAACCGCCCCTTCTGGAATGCATCGACCTTAAGGCCCATTACAGAGTGAGACTCGGGCGCTGCCGCGCTGTGGACGGCATAGGGTTTCGGATCAACCGGGGCGAGAATATGGGTTTGGTCGGGGAATCCGGCTGCGGAAAATCCAGTGTGGTCAGGGCCATCATAAAGGTCCATCCACCCAATTTCCGGATCGAGTCCGGAAAGGTCCTGTTCAAGGGCCGAGACCTGGCGCCACTGGGTCATGAGGAGATGAGGAAGATCCGATGGCGGGAGATCTCTTTGATCCCCCAGAGCGCCATGAATTCCCTCAATCCTGTTTACACGATCGGGTACCAGATCCAGGAGGTCATCTTGGAGCACGAGGACTTGGCGCCGAAGGCGGCCAAAAAGAGGGTGGATGAGCTACTGGCCTCCCTGGGCATCGATCCGGCCAGGGCAGGTGCCTATCCTCATCAGCTCAGCGGAGGCATGAAGCAGCGGGTCAACATCGCCATGGCTCTTGCCCTGAGACCGTCACTGATCATCGCTGACGAGCCGACCACGGCACTGGACGTGCTCGTTCAAGACCAGATCTTTCAACGTATCCTCAAGCACCAAAAGGAGCTGAATTGCTCCATGCTCTTGATCACCCACGATATCTCCCTGGTGGCTGAGAATTGCGAGCAGGTGGCCGTGATGTATGCGGGAAAGATCGTGGAGTACGGAGCTGTGGGACGAGTCTTGACCCATCCTTGTCATCCTTACACCCTGGGGCTGAAAAACGCCTTTCCCAGCATTTACCGGCCCAAGGACCAGCCCCTTATCTCCATACCCAAGTCGCCGCCCTCGCTCATCGATCCGCCCGATGATCGATGTCGCTTCGCCACTCGCTGCCCGTTTTCGACTTCCATATGTTGGGAGGTGGAGCCCGAGGCACTGGACGTGGAGCCGGGTCACACGGCTGCGTGCCACCATCTCGAGAGAATCG
>CAZOXN010000138.1:0-6697 GCA_964583655.1 uncultured Desulfarculaceae bacterium
TGGGAGGAGCGCCTCGCGGCCCTGATGGTCCACGGTGTCCTCCACCTCCTGGGGCACGACCACGAACTCGGCACCGCGGAGGCCAGAAGGATGGAGGCCGAGGAGCAACGCCTCGCGGCCCTGCTCAAGGGTGAGGTTTGAGGGAGAGCCGTGGGTACAGCGTGAGGTGTCCCCGAGGGGGCTGCCCATGGCCCGTCGCCCGTTTCTTGTGTGGCGGGCCACCTGCCGCTTCCAACGAACGCCCCTGAACAGGCCCTGGCAGGGGCATCATCGCCCTGAAGAGAGCGAACTCATGACGAAGGCCTCGATGAAGGGGTCGAGCTCTCCGTCCAGGACTGCTTCCACATTGCCTATTTCTACACCTGTTCGGTGATCCTTGACCAGGCGGTAGGGCTGCAGGACATACGATCTGATCTGGCTCCCCCAGGCGATCTCCTTCTTCCCATCATGCAGGGATTGCATCTTCTCTGCCTGCTGTCGCTGGTAGAACTCGTAGAGCCTGGCGCGGAGTATCATCATGGCCGTGGCCTTGTTGCGGTGCTGGGATTTCTCGTTTTGACACTGGACCACGATCCCGCTGGGGATGTGGGTGATGCGCACGGCCGAGTCAGTCTTGTTGACGTGCTGACCGCCAGCCCCGGATGCCCGATAGGTGTCGATGCGGAGGTCCTTCTCGTCGATCTCCACCACGATGTCCTGGACTTCAGGGTAGACGAACACCGAGGCGAAGGATGTGTGGCGGCGCTTGCCAGCATCGAAGGGCGAGATCCTGACCAGACGGTGGATCCCCACCTCGGCCCTCATGTATCCGTATGCGTAATCCCCGCGTACCATGAAGGTCACGCTCTTGATCCCCGCCTCATCTCCCTCCAGGTAGTCCAGTATCTCGGTCTGGTAACCCCTGCGTTCAGCCCAACGCAGGTACATCCTGAGGAGCATCTCTGCCCAGTCCTGCGCCTCGGTACCCCCTGCCCCAGGGTGGATGGTGACAATGGCGTTGCCGGCATCGTACTCCCCGTTGAGGGCCTGGTGGACCTCCAGCTCCTGGACCGCCTTGCCGAGGTCACGCAACCTGCGTTGGATCTCCCTGTCGGTCTCGGGGTCGTCCTCCTCTTCGGCGAGCTGGATGAGGATGGACAGTTCCTCGCACTCCTCCCAGAGGCGCTTCCAAGGCTCCACCACGCGGATGATGGATGAACGGGATTTGGTGACCTCTCTGGCCCTGTCAGGGTCGTCCCAGAGCTTGGGGTTCGAGGCTTCTTTGTCCAGCTCCTCTAAGGCCCGTACCTTGCCTTCCAGATCAAAGATGACCTCGAAAGAGCTCGAGCTTCTCCCGGATTCGCTGCAGGTTCTCCTTCCATTCAGGGGAAAGCATCGTGCCTCCTCCTCCAGGCCAGCCCGAGGCTCACGAGGACCATCCCGCCTGCCCAGAGGGAGCAGGCGAGGGAGAAGAGGTCTCCGTGGCGGCTATAGAAAGAGTGTACCTGAAGCATGGAGACATTGTCAACGAGCACTGCTGGCTCGAACAGAGGGGCCTCAGCCACGATCCGCCCGGCGGGGTCGATGAAGGCGCTGATACCTGTGTTGGCCGCCCGCACGATCCAACGACGGTTCTCCACGGCCCTGAAGGTCAAGAGGGTCAGGTGCTGATGGGGGGCCGCGGTGTCCCCGAACCACATGTCATTGGTGATGTTGGCGAGGAGGTTGGCATTGCCCCGGGAGAAGGCCCTCGAGATCTCCGGAAAGAGGCTCTCGAAGCAGATCATCACGCCCACCGAGGCGCCAGTGGAGGAGACCAGGGGGCGAGGATCCTGGCCTGCGGAGAAGTCCCCGATCATATGCGCCATCCGGCGCACAAATGGGAGATAGCTTTGAAGCGGGACATACTCGCCGAATGGGACGAGGTGCATCTTGTCGTAGAGTCCTCGGACCTGGCGGTCCGGCCCGATGAGATAGGCACGGTTATAGAACTTCTTGCCTTCTCCCTTGGCCAGGGCGCCGAACAGGATGTCCGCCTGGACCTCAGCGGAGAGGGCCAGGAGGCGGTCTCTCCAGACCGCGTCCTCCTGAAACAGGAACGGGGCGGCTGTCTCCGGCCAGACCAGGAGCCGGGCCCCCCTTTTGGCCGCCTCCAGACTCTCTCCTCGGTATATCCGGAAGGTGGTCTCCTGGAAATCCGGGTTCCACTTGAGGTGCTGCTCGATGTTCCCCTGGGCTATCCCGACGGTCACATGCGGGGCCTCTCGCGAGATGGCCATCACCCATTGGACCCTCCATGCCCCGTACAGTATGGCCGCACCCGCCATTGCGACCGATGCCCCCAACCTTAGAAGGGCCCAGCGACGATGGGGCAGGCCTTGGGCACGCCACCCCATCAAGCCCCCCCATAGGGCGCAGTTGGTCCACACCAGCAGGAAGCTCAGACCGAGGACGCCTGTCAGGTCTGCTATCTGGATGAGGCGGGTGAGCCTCCACTGGGAGTACCCCAACAGGGCCCAAGGAAAACCCGAGAGGAACACCCCCCTCAGGGCCTCCAGGGCGCACCAAAGCGGAGGCGCGATCCAGATCCAGTCTGCGCGCGTCGCTGACCTCACGAGGGTCAATACCGCCCCAAAGAGGGCCCAGTACAAGGCGAGATAAAGGGCCAGCAAGGACATCACCGCAGCAGCCAATGAGAGGTGCAGGTTCCCGTAGGCCTGCATGGTCTGAACGAGCCAATACAGGACGATACAGTAATGGAGGGTCCCTCCTATCCAGCCAAGGGCCGCGGCCTCCCTCGGGGTTCGGCCATTCAAGGCGTGAAACAGTGGGATCATCCCTACCCAGGCCAGGGGCCACAGGTCCCAGTGCGGGAAGGAGAGGGCCATGAGAAGGCCGGAGAGGCAGGCGCAGAAGACGCCCCCGACGCTCATGGCCGAGCCCCTCTCGGTGAGTCCCAGCCCATGGGTATGGAGTCGAGGGCTGAATGGCCTGGCGCTGGAATCCGGGGGGAGGGCTCCAATGCCTCCGCGTGCGTCTTGGAAAGGGGTCCCTCTGGGACATCGCATCCCAGGAGCCGCGTCACCTCATGGGCGATCTCCTCGATCCCCTTGATCCTGAAGGCGATCTCATCGGCCTCGGGGCCCCACACGAGGGTGGGCACCAGGTTTCTGGTATGGGTCCGCACGGAGAGGTCCTCTATGTTCCCGTGGTCGCTGCATACCAGGATGTGGGTGCGCCCCAGATCTAACTCCTCAAGGACCCCTTCCAGGAACTCCCCGATCCTCCTGAGCTGTTCATGGGCCTCGGCCGGGTCCCGGGCATGGCCTGCCAGGTCCGTGAGGAAGTACTCGAAGAAGGTCAGATCCAGGGTCATGGCCATCCTGGCCAGGGCCCTCCCGGCATGACGCGGGGTGCAGGGTGGGAGTCTTTCTCCGTGTTGGATGAGGATGGCGTTGGTGAAGTCATGGTGGAGCGCCCGCCCCTCCAGGATCTCCCTGACACCCATGAGCCTCTGGCCGTCTTCCTCGGCGGCCATGGCCGCGGCACCACGCAGGCCTCGCTTGATGGCCAAGGGATGGACCGGCCGGTACGCATTTGCGTAAACGGCCTTGCGTCCGCATCGCCTCAGCCTGCTGAAGATGTTACCCGATCGGATGAGGGCCTTCAGGGTGGTCGTGGGAAAACCGGGCAGGTGCCTGCCCAGGAGCCGAGCGGCGTTCAAGCCGGTGAGGATGGCCGTGTGTCCGGTGGCGCTCTGTGGAAGCCCGGGCAGGCCCATGTCAGCTCGGGTCGGCGAGGCCCATCCTCCTCCTGGCAAAGGGACCGGCTCGTCAGGGCGCAGGCCGTGAAAGAATGCACTGGCCTGGCAAAGAGGGTCGGACATCGCCTTTGGGGGTATCCCGACCCCGTCGACCAGGATCATGAGAAGGGGCATGCGGGCCTTTCCGATGTCAGGGTGTGTCCGTCGAAGGGGCCACCTCCTCCACACGATTTCCACCGGCCCTCTTGGCCCTGTACATGGCCTCGTCCGCCATTCGGATGAGGTCCTCGGGGTTGCCCTTGGGTTGGAGCTGCGCCACCCCCAGGCTGAGGGTGCAGCGGTCGATCTGCTTGGCCTCGAAGGCCCGTCTGATGCGCTCTGCGATGCTACGAGCCTGGGAGATGTCAGCCTCGATGAGGAGGATAGCGAACTCGTCGCCCCCGTACCTGTAGACCGTGTCCACGTTCTGACGAATGCAGGAGCACAGGATCTGGGAGAGGCTGGCCAAGAGCTGGTCTCCGTCCAAGTGACCCCTGAGGTCGTTGTACTCCTTGAAATGGTCGACGTCCAGGATGATCATGGCCAGGTCGCGCCTCTGGCGCTTGGCGCGCTCCACCTCCTCCTGGAGCTTCTGGTAGAGGAAGCGCCGGTTGAACAGGCCGGTGAGGCTGTCGTGGAGCGATAGATAGAGCAGCTCCGCCCTGAGGGTCCTCTCCCTGGAGACGCGCTTGACCTTGGCCTGGAGCTCCTCGTGCCTGAAAGGCTTGGCGATGAAGTCCGTGGCCCCGGCCTCTATGACCTCCATGTAGGTGTGCTCCTGTCCGAACCCAGTCATCATAATGACATCCACGTCGCGGTGCTCCTGCCGCATTGTCCTCAGGAGGGCCATGCCGTCCATGCGGGGCATGCGGATGTCGGCGATCACGATATCGAAGAACTCCGAGGAAAGGTGCTTCAGGGCCTCCTCACCGTCCTTGGCGGTCCGGCAGGTATAGCCCATCATCGTCAGGCCCTTCTCCAGTGTCTCCCGTATATGGGGCTCATCGTCCACGACCAAGATCTTGTGGGGCATGCGTCTCTCCCGTGGGATACTCTGAGAGGTGTTCTGCGTCTTATACCAGGGTTGACCAGAAAAATCAAGGAACTTGGCCCACGACGGAGCGAGTTACAAGGGGAAGTCCCATGTCCCTGCGCTTCACAACTTCGCCATCACACTGTCGCGGCTCGCAGGCGGGGGATACTTGCCCCCTCCCCCGTCGCCCTCGCACAAGGACTCGGGCGCTGGGGCCTCCCCACGCCTCCTCACTTGGGATGGGTGCCCGATCGCTCGCGCTGAGCTGCTCCGGGAGATGGGACCGCCACCCGTGGACATCACACCGACGGTTCAGTCGTGCCACGGGGCAATGGGCTTACTGGGTCCTCGCCTCCCACACCGGCTCCCAGCGCCGACCTTTCCACTGCCGGATCTGGGCGAGGACCTCCCTCCTGTCCCCATGGAGGTCGAAGGATATGGGTCCTGTCAGCCCGTGGATCCTGGTCTCTCGCAGGGCCTTGACCACTGCCTGTGGCTCCCACGAGGTCCCGTCGCCGGTATGCCTCCCTGATCGCTGCAGGGCGTCCACAAGGACCAACATGGCGTCGTACGCGGCCAGGGTGTAATAACCCGGCTCCCCGAACCTCCCCCTGAAGTAAAGGAAGTCCGGGCGACGGGGATCCCCTGAGGGGGGAGGGAAGGAGAAGGAGTAGATGTCCTTCGGTCGAGGGCCGTCTCCGGGCGGACCGAAGGCAGCCACGGCCCTGGCATCCAGGAGCCACGGGATATTGAGGAGGGCCTTGGGCAGGCCCTTCCAGAGGTCAGCCAGATCCCACCCCTCTCCTACGTAGAACACCAGGTGAAACGGGTCCTTGCCCTGGACCAACTTGCCCATGTTCCCAGGGGATTCCTCCGTGGATACGGCGCGGAGCTGGGGTCGGGGGGAGAGCTTGGAGACCGCCTCCTGGGCCGCGCTGACTATGGCAGTCGAGGTTGGGTCCCTCCCGTGCAAGACGAGGACATGGCGAAAGGACTTGGTCTGGACCCATCTGGAGACGAGGACCCCTTGGGTACCGTGAGAGGCCCACAGGCGCGATATCCAGCCCGAACCATGGGCCGTGAGGAGCGGGCTCGGAGAACTCACGTTGATGAGGGGAAGGCCGCACTGGACGTGGACCTTGGCCGCCTCGATGGCGGCCGCAGAGCAAATGTACCCCACCACCGCTACTGGTCTGGGGTCCATGGCACAGAACTCCTTGGCCCTCTCCACAGAGGTGGCTGGTTCGCATCCGTCGTCCAAGGGCACCAGGGTTATGGGATGGTCGAGGATGCCTCGCCGATCCTTCACGAAGGCCTCGGCCGCCTCCAGGATCTCCCGCCCGACGAAGGCCTCCTGACCCGAGAGGATGGTCGCGATACCGATGCGGACCGGATCCCCTTTTTTCACGATGAGCGCGCCGTATTCCCCGGCATCGCAGTGAAGGGACCAGAGGAGGAGGACGAGGAGAAATCCGGCCGAGGGAGCTGCTTTCTGGGCGTATGCGCGCATCAAGGCTCTTCACCCAGGTAGAGCCTTCGGACCGCCTCGTTCTCCATGAGGTTTGCCACCGTGTCCTGCAGGGCGATCCTGCCCGACTGCAGGACGTATCCGCGGCTGGCGATGAGGAATGCCATCTGGGCGTTTTGCTCCACCAGGAGGATGGCCGTGCCCTGGGCGTTTATCCCTGATATGACCTCGAAGATGGTCTCGAGGATCACTGGGGCGAGCCCCATGGAGGGTTCGTCCAGCAGGAGAAGTTGCGGCCTGGCCATGAGGGCCCGGCCGATGGCGAGCATCTGTTGCTCCCCGCCGCTCAAGGTCCCGGCGACCTGAGTCCTGCGCTCCTTCAGCCTGGGAAACAAGGAGTAGGCCCTCTCTATAT
>CAZOXN010000139.1:0-6648 GCA_964583655.1 uncultured Desulfarculaceae bacterium
GATCAGCGAGGCCGCGCGGTGAGTCCACCCGGCATGGCCGTGCCCTAAGACGGGTCATTCACCCTTACAGGTGGGAAGCTATGGGGCCAGGGGAAGGGTCCAACAATCGAGTGACAGTATCAAGGCTGATCCTGCTTGGGGGGTTGGTCCTTGTCGCCTCCGTTGCCGGGGCGGCTTACTGGTGGTTCTTCCTCCGGGACAAGGTCACCACGGACAACGCCTATGTGGTGGCCGACAGCGCGCGGATCAGCGCCAGGGTCCCTGGGACGGTCCTCAGGGTCCACGCGGAGAACGACCAGCCGGTGGAGACAGGGCAGGTCCTGCTCGAGCTGGACCCAGCGGATTACCGGGTGGCCCTGGAACAGGCCAAGGCGACCGTGGCCAGGGTGGAGGCGGAGGTGCTGGCCTCGGAGACATCCCTCGAAATGGTGGACAGGCAGACAGCGGCCCAGGTCCAAGCGGCCCAGACCGTCCCGCCCGAGACCATGGACAAGCGGCGGGAAGGCCAGCACAGGCTCGAAGAGCTCCTCAGGAGGAGACAGGCCGTTACCGCTGAGCTGAGGGAGGCCCAGAGGGACTTCGAGCGCTTCGACTCTCTGTACAGGACCAGGGCGGTCCCGGAGCGGCAGAGGGAGCAGGCAGCCACCACCTTGGAGAAGGCCAAGGCGCAGCTAGAGGCCCTTGATGCCGAGATCTCGGCTGTGAGGGCATCTCTCAACGCCATCGAGAAGGTAATCAACAGGTCCCAGGCCCAGCTCCAGGCCGTCCAGAGCGACCGCGCCATGGTGGAGGTCCAGCGCCATAAACTCGCCGCCTTGAACGCGCAGTTGGAGGAGGCGAGGGCCGGCCTCAACGCGGCCCAGTTGAACCTCTCCTACTGCACCATCACCGCGCCCATAAAGGGGTATATCGTTCAGAGATCGGTCCAGGTGGGGGATCGCGTGCAGCCGGGCCAGCCGCTCATGGGGGTGGTCCCCTTGCAGGAGGTGTATGCCGAGGCCAACTTCAAGGAGACCCAACTGGAAAAGGTGCGCCTTGGACAACCGGTCACCATCAAGGCGGACATCTACCCGGATCATCCGTTCGGTGGCAAGGTGGTGGGGATTCGGGCCGGCACAGGGGCCGCCTTCTCGCTGCTGCCGCCCGAGAACGCCACCGGCAACTGGATAAAGGTGGTACAAAGGGTCCCGGTGAGGATCAGGTTCGACACCCCGCCTTCTCCAGAATACCCCCTGAGGGTCGGTCTCTCCCTGAAGGTGATCATTCACACGCGGGACCAGAGCGGTCCGAGGCTCGTGATGGGCTCCCGATAGCCTTGGGGTCACCGAGTCGCTCCGCGAAGATCCCCACCCGTTGAGACCATGACGGATCCGCAGGCAGCCCCGAAGAGCAGCAAGTGGCTCGTGGCCTTCACGGTCATACTCCCCGTATTCATCCAGATCATGGACACCAGCGTGGTCAACGTCTCCCTCCCTCACATTCAAGGGAGCCTGAGCGCAGGCCTGGACGAGGTCACATGGTCCCTGACCTCTTACCTGGCCGCCAATGCCGTCATAATCCCTGTGACAGGTTGGCTGGCGTCGATCCTGGGGAGGAAGCGATACCTGCTCCTGTCCCTCGCCCTTTTCACCGGGAGCTCCATGGCCTGCGGCGCGGCCCCGTCGCTGGAGGTGTTGGTCCTGGCGAGGGTGATACAGGGGCTCGGCGGTGGAGGGCTTCAACCCCTGTCCCAGGCCATACTGCTGGAGACCTTCCCTCCTGCAGAGAGGGGCATGGCCATGGCCATGTTCGGGATGGGGATAGTCATCGCGCCCATCATGGGTCCGGTGGTAGGGGGGTGGATCACGGACAACTGGAGCTGGCGTGAGATCTTCTACATCAACCTCCCGGTGGGGGTGGTGGCCATCATCATGGCCCTCCTGTTCATCAAGGATCCGCCTTACATCCGGCGGGCAGAGGTCCATATCGACCGATGGGGGCTGTTTCTGCTTTGCGTTGGGCTGGGATGCCTCCAGATAGTCCTCGACAAGGGGGAGAGGGAGGACTGGTTCAACTCCACGTACATCGTCCAGCTTAGCCTCGTCTCCGCCATCGCGTTGATAGTCTTCATCTGGAACGAGCTTCGGGTGGGGCACCCTGTGGTGGACCTCAGGGTCTTCAGGGATCGGAGCTTTGCCGCAGGCAATGCCATCATTTTCATGGGCTTCTTCGCCCTTTTCGGCACCTTGGTGCTGCTCCCCTTGTACCTCCAGAAGCTGATGAACTACACGGCGCTATGGGCCGGCCTGGTCCTGGGGCCAGGTGGTGTGGCGAGCTTCGTGATCATGCCGTTGGTGGGGGCGCTGTTGAGGAAGGGCATCAATCCCAGAAACCTCCTGGCCCTCGGGCTCCTCCTGGCCGCATTGTCCATCTGGCTCATGTCGCGGTTCAACCTGGAGGCCGGTTTCTGGGCCATCGCCGAGCCGAGGCTCCTGCTGGGGGTGGGCATGGGGCTCTTCTTCGTGCCGTTGTCCACCGCGACGTTCCTCAACATCCGCAACGAGGAGATGGGGAACGCCACGGCCATATTCAATGTCCTGCGCAACATGGGTCAGAGTTTCGGGGTGGCCTTGAGCACCACGGTCTTGGCCCAGCGGGCACAGGTGCACCAGAACTTCCTCGTGGAGAGGATAACCCCCTTCGATCCGGCCTTTCAGAACTCCTACCAGCAACTCTTGGCATGGCTCAAGGCCTGGCACCCCGAGATGGGGGGCATGAACAGCGCCCTCGGGCTCATCTACAAGGAGGTGGTGAGGCAGGCCACCATGCTCGCCTTCAACGACGCATTCTGGATCCTCGCCTGTCTGACCGCACTCCTCCTGCCCCTCACCCTCTTGTTTCGGGCCCCCAAGCTCGGCCCAGGAGTCAGGGGGACGGCTCAGGGCCCTTTGCAGACGAACGGCAACGGCAGGGACCGTGCACCCTTGCCACGCGAGGATCCGCACCGGGGTTTCTCATCTCGGGACCACGGCTGAGGACCTCCAGGGTCACTGAACCTGGATATCCTGTCGGGGGGATCGTTCGGCCTGGGCAGGGACCAACACGAGGTCCACGGCCTCTTCCAAGGACTCGATGAGGTGGAGCTCCACCCCGGAGCGGATCTTCTCCGGGACCGCCTCCAGATCCACCTGGTTCTTCCTGGGGAGGATCACCTTCCTGACTCCAGCCCTCTGGGCCGCCAGGAGTTTCTCCCGCACCCCTGCCACGGGGAGGACGCGTCCCGTGAGGGTCAGCTCCCCTGTGAGGGCCACATCGCGGCGTGCCGGCCTCCCGGTGAAGAGAGAGAGCAATGCCATGGCTATGGTGACTCCGGCAGAGGGACCGTCCTTGGGGATTGCCCCGGCCGGGACATGGACATGGATGTCGTGTCCGCGAAAACTCTCCTCGGCGAGATCGAAGAGGTCCGCATGGCTCCTCAGGTAGCTCAAGGCCGCCTGGGCCGATTCCCTCATCACATCCCCCAGGGACCCCGTGAGGATCAATTCGTCCTTGCCCTTCATGAGGGTCGCCTCCACGAACACTATGTCTCCTCCGGATTCTGTCCACACGAGCCCGGTGGTCACCCCCACCCGGTCCCTCTCCTCGGCGGCCTCGTGGTAGTAGCGCCGCGGACCCAGGTAAAGGGCCACATGGTTTGGCCCGATCAACACGGGTTCCCGCCTGGCCCCCGGCTCGACGAACTCCCTGGCGATCTTCCGGCATATGGATGCGATCTCCCTCTCCAGGTTTCGCAACCCGGCCTCGCGTGTGTAGTCCCTGATGACCAGGGAGATCGCATCTTCGGTGAAACGGGGCGGAAAGTCGCCGAGGCCGTTCTCAGCCACTTGGCGTGGGATGATGTGGCGAAGCGCTATCTGTACCTTCTCGTCATCGGTGTATCCCCAGAGGTGCAGCAGCTCCATGCGGTCCAGGAGGGGAGCCGGGACAGGGTCGGTGATGTTGGCGGTCAGGATGAACATGACCCTGGAGAGGTCGAAGGGGACATCCAGGTAGTGATCAGTGAAGCGCCGGTTCTGTTCCGGATCCAGGACCTCCAGGAGGGCGGAGGCTGGGTCGCCCTTGAACTCCTGGCCGAGTTTATCCACCTCGTCCATCATGAAGACGGGATTGACGCAACCGACCCGGCGGATCTCCTGCAACACGCGTCCGGGCATGGCCCCTGCGTAAGTGCGTCTGTGACCTCGGATCTCCGCCTCATCCTTCAGGCCGGCGAGGGAGATCCTTACGAAGCGTCGCTCCAGGGCCCTGGCGATGGATCGCCCGAGGGAGGTCTTTCCTGTCCCTGGTGGCCCCACGAAACAGAGGATGGGCCCCTTCATCTCCTGCTCGCTGCGTTTCCGCTCGAGGCTCCTGTGGATTGCCGCCCGGACCTCGTCGAGCTGGAACGGTTTGGCGATGTAGTCGCTGGCCCCTTGCTTCATGGCCCGCACCGCGCTGTCGACAGTGGCGTACCCGGTGATGAGGATGACCTCCACATCGGGGCTCGTCTCCTTCACGGTCGCCAGGAGTTCGAGCCCATTGACCTTTTCCATCTTGAGGTCTGTGAGCACCACGTCGAAGGATCTTTGGGCCAAGAGGGCGAGGGCCTCCACCCCGGAGGCAGCGGTGGCGACCAGGTACCCTTCCTTGGATAGGATGTGCTCCAGGTTTCGCCTGGCGATCTCCTCGTCGTCCACCACCAGGACTCGAAAGGTGCGCTGTGTGCGAAGGGTCCGGACCGCCAAGTACTCCAGGATCCGTTCTTTGATCCCTTGGAGGCCGAAATGGTCTTGGTCCAGGATCTCCTGCGCCCTCTTGAGATCCAGATTGTCCTCGGTTCGGACCCCCCAAGGCATGGACAGGAGGTAATCGATGTAGGTGATCCCGATGGTGTAATCCGTGGAGTCAGGATGCATCTTGGCCAGGCGATCTACCTCTTTGAGGGCCACATCCCTGGCAGACGGGGGCATGGAGGACTCCTCCACGGAGCGGCGAAGGGTCTCCAGCTCCTCAGGAGGGATCCGCTCCTCGGTGGGTCTTTCTTCCTCGGGTCGCTTGAAAAACCTCATCTCCCCCCTCCGGTCATGGCCCATTATAGACTCTAAACAGGCAAGGGGACAACCACCTGCAATCCTCGCCCCACCGCCCCCAGCCGCGTCCGAGGGGGTATTGTTACATCTTGCAATACCTGGATACCCCCTTGGCAACACGAGACAACTAATGGAAATGACGAAGAATCCCAGGACCCGATCCGCAGACTGTTGCAATAGGCAACGTCTTCCAGGGAGCCCCTTCATGGGGCCTTGCACCAAAAACGCTTTGATTTCATCACGTTATGCACAGGCTCCCAGTATGGCACGCTTCTTGGTTTCCCATGGCACAGACAGGGTGGGAAGGGGGTGACAGTCGTGATCAAGAGGCTACTTCAGGGATTGGAAGATTGGATGGTGGCCACGGCCTTTGCCGAGGCCAATGACCATCAGACCGCCCGGGAGATCATAGCTCGACCGGGCAGGAGGAAAGAGGCCTTGAGGAAGAGGCTCCGAAGGCAGCGACGCGCGGAGATGAGCGCCTCGTGCCCCAGGATTTGAACCTCATGACTGCGCAGCTCCGGGGGGTGCCCTGATGGTCAGGAATCTGAGGACCTGGTTCGCCAAGAGGAAGTTCAAGCGGGGGCAGGTGCAGGTCAAGGCCCGCAGGATGGCCAATGTGGCCGAGGGCCTCGAGACCTACGCCACTGCTGCGGCCGTGGCTCAGGAGGGGCACCTGGATTACGCCCAGGATCTCATCCGACGGGGGATCCAGGAGTGGCCCAAGGTACTCCTGGTTGGGGGGGCAGGCGGCTTTTCCCCTCAGCTGGTGGATTACGCAGTGGGCCTAGCAAGGCGGATGGGGTGCGAGATCGTGGCCTTGAGCTGCGTGCCATCCCAGTCGGCCACCAGGCCAGGAGAAGGGGCGAGCTGGGAGGAAGAGGCGATCCGGTGGGGGGAGCTCCTCATGGCGCGGGCGGCTGAGGAGATGGTCCCGTGCCGCCAGGTGGTGAGGTTAGGTGCCCCGGATCAATGCGTCAAAGGCCTGCTTCAGGAGATGAGGCGTGTGGAATTCGTGCTCACCGAACCTAGGGCAGAATCCGGGCTCAGCATGGAGGTTGGGGTCCCGATCTTCTGCCTATTGGGGTCATCCGAGAGATGAAAGGAGGAAGGGGGTCCATGGCAGGGGGGACTGAAACGAGGAAGAGGAGGCCCATCGGCAAGATGGTCGCCTACGGGGTGCTGACCGCGGGGTGCTATGCGGGTCTCTTCACCAATGCGGATTCGGTCATGCAGTACTTCACCAGGGGGTCCTGGTATGCCGCGCTTCCCATCGGCACCGCGTTTATCTTTTCCATCGTCCATGGTGCATTCGCCAATTACCTCTGGTCGGTCCTCGGCATCGAGGCGGTCAAGAGGGGCGAGGTCCGGCCGCGGCCTGAGAAGGTCAAGCGGGTCTACAGGAGGAGGCGTCCTCAACCGCAACCTCGCCTGACAGTATAGCGGCATAAAGATCTTGGGGCAGAGGGCTGGTTCCCAAGGCAGGAGCAAAGAACCGGAGGGATGACCATGCATGAGACTGCTCAGGAGGCGATAAAGT
>CAZOXN010000140.1:0-6633 GCA_964583655.1 uncultured Desulfarculaceae bacterium
CATCAATCCTGGGACCAAACCGCCTATGAAGAGCTTGGCTATGGATTGATGGGCCATCACCCCGTAGATTACCATGGGAATGGAAGGAGGGATGACAGGACCTATCAAAGCCGCCGAGGCGATGACAGCGCCGGCGTACTCTACCTCGTATCCCTCTTTTTTCATGGCAGGGATGAGGATCGTTCCCGTGGCCGAGGCATCCGCCACCGCAGCCCCGGAGACACCGGCCATGATCATGTTGACTATCACCGCCACCTGGGACAGACCGCCTTTGAGGTGACCGACGAAGGCCAGGGCGAAATCCACGAGTCGGCGGGTTATTCCCCCTTTGTTCATGAGTTCGCCAGCCAATATGAATAGGGGAATGGCTACCAGTGTGTATTCGTCCACCCCAGCAACCATGCGCAGGGGGATGATGCTTGGATCCACAGGGCGTGTGGTCTTGGCCAATATGCCGACGTACGAGGCGAGTGTCATGGAAAAGAATATCTCCATGCCCAGGAAGATGAGCACAAAGAAGGCGACAAATAGCAGGGCCACCATGATCTAATCCGCCCCCTCCGCGCGGTCCTCCTTTATCAACCCGAGCCTGCCCAATAGACGAAAGGCCACAAAGACGAACATAAGGAAAGCACCTATCACCACCGATAGGTACATAACGTCGTAGTTGAAGGGGGTTGCCACTATCTGCTGGGATGCGGAGACTAGCATCACCTGCCACCCCTTGTAACCGAGGGCCGACAAAAGGCACAACAGCACCAAGTCGAAGAGAATGTTCATCAGCCTAAGAGTGCCAAAAGGCAAGTAACGATCCAGTAGGTCTATGCGGATGTTATGCGAGGTCCTGACCGCCATGGCCGCACCCATGAACGTCAACCATACTAGGCAGATCCGTGCCATTTGATCCGTCCCTGTGAACGGGGATCCTGCCAGATAGCGCGCCAATACCTGGAGGAATGTCAGGACCACCAGGAGCGCCATCAAGGCCACTATGTACCACCTCAAGAGGCGGTCCAAGGTGGCAAGGGCTTTTCGCGACAGGGCAGACAAAGCGGTCTCCCGTTCAGTGCGCGGGGTGCACGCTTTCCTTCAAGAAAGACTCGATGCCCATCTATCTCTGCATGGCTCGGATCTTCTCTACCAAGCCCTCAGGCCAAAGTTTACCTTCGAACTGTTTGTGCAGATCCACCCAAGCCCTCCTGAAGGCCTCCCGGTCAGGGATGGTGTATGTGCACCCCGTCTTCTTCAGGGTCTCGATGGATTCCTGGTCCAGTTTCTCCACCAGCTCGGTGGCCAACTTGCCCGCCTCCTCTGCGGCCTGAGTGAAAACTCTCCTTTGCTCCTCGGTGAGACTCGCCCAGACCTTCTCGGAGATGAACCACCCGGTAACCTCGAACACGTGGTCCGTGGCGCACCAATATTTGGCCACCTCGTGGAACTTGAGCGGTATGGCGAGGTCGAATCCGTTGTCTTGCCCCTCCACGACCCCCTGTTGCAGCGCCATATAGATCTCCGTCATGGGAAGAGACGTGGGTTTCATGTCCAAGGCCCTGAAGGTGGCCAGGAATATCTCCATGCCTGGACTTCGAAGCTTCATCCCCTTGAGGTCCTCGGGCTTGTTGATGGGACCCTTGGTCGTCTGGATCGCCCTGGGAGAGCGAGCACCGTAGGCCCCGAAGATCCGCACACCGCTTTCCTTGGCCCCCTTTTCATACATCTCCAGAAAGATTGGGCTGTTCAAGATCCTGGTCGCCTCCTCCTTGCTCTTGAAGAGGTATGGGACGTAGATGATGGAGACAGGTCCGTAGGCCTTGAGAAAGACGGCAGACCCAAGCCCGAAGTAGCCCATATCGATGGTGCCCATCTGCATCCCAGTGAGGGTCTGGGAGATGTCCCCCAATTGCCCGTCGGCATACACAAGGACCTCGATCGCCCCGTTGGTCCGCTCCTTGACGATCTCGGCGAACCTGATCATCGCCTTGTGCCATGGGCTCCCTGTGGCCGAAATGGTGTTGATTTTCATCTGCACGGCCGCAGCATCCGATGAATTCCATGTAGCCAGTGCCACGACCACCCCTAGAAACACCAACAGCCCTCTCTTCATGTCTTGCCTCCTTTCAGGTTTCGGACTAACCAAAAGCTGATTGAGGCCAACAGCCTCGCCCCCTGCCTTCATCCGCGGACCGGGAATGGGTGCAGGTTAAGCCTCTTGCCCGCCTTCATGACCTGTCCCGGCAGAGGACGGCCGATGATCTCCTCAACCCTTCTGGCCACCCGGATCAGGGCGTCCAGATCGATGCCCGTCTCTATGCCCAGCTCCTGCAGCAAGTAGACCAGGTCTTCGGTGCAGATGTTGCCCGTTGCCCCTGGGGCGAAGGGGCATCCCCCGAGCCCCGCCACCGAAGACTCGAACGTATTCAAACCCATATGGAGGGCCTCGTAGACATTCACGAGTCCTATCCCGCGCGTGTTATGGAAGTGCAGGGCGACCTCCAAACCGGGGAATCGTCCGAGTATATGTTCACATGTCCTGCGCACCAGAGGAGGGGTGGCCATCCCGGTGGTATCCCCGAGGGTCACCCCCTCCACCCCGAGGTCCAAGAGCCTGCCCACGATCTCCCCCACCCTCCGGGGAGGCACATCCCCCTCGAACGGGCACCCGAAGGCCACCGCGATCCCCGCCCGCACGGGGACCTTCGCCTCCCAGGCGATCCTCATCACGTCCTCGAAACCCGAGATGGATTCATCTACGGTCCTGTTGACGTTGCTCTTGTTGTGGCTCTCGGTGGCGGAAACGAAGATCAGCATCTCGTCCACCCGGGCGAGAACAGCGTTCTCGGCCCCCTTGGGGTTCGGCACCAGCCCTATCATCCGGATGCCGCGGCCTCGGTCCACCCCCGCCATGACCTCGGCTGCGTCTCGCATCTGGGGGATCGCTTTGGGGGATATGAACGAGGTGACCTCCATGCGCCCTATGCCGCAGCGGCCCAGGGCGTCGATGATCTCTATCTTGGAAGCGGTGGGGATGAACACCTTCTCCATCTGGAACCCATCCCTCGGCCCCACCTCCACCACGGTGACGCTCTTGGGAAGGTTCACGGCGCTGTCTCCTCGGGGATCCTCTTCTTGGAGGCCATAACAGGGTCGTGAAAGGGGATGAGGATGTCCGCTGTCTTCTTCACCCTCATCATGCTCTCGTAAGCCTGGAGCATGTCCGTGTGGATCCCGGGCGGGACCACCTCCGGGGCACGGTCCGTCCTCCATACCGGACTGGGCTCTGGGAAGAAGCTCTCCAGTAGGCAGCAGAATCCAGTTATGATGGCCAAACCGGCCGAGGTCGACACGGCCACGGATTGGTTGCCTGGGGTATGGCCTGGGGTAAAAAGGAGGCGAATCCCCGCTCCCAACTCGTGGTCCCCCTCCACCAGCTCGAAGGGGAGATCCTCAAAGAGTTGCCGTTGGTAGACACCGGCGAACATGGGATGGGGGTCGAGGGCGAAATCGAGCTCCCTCTTCTGGACCACGAAACGGGCCCGGGGGAGCAGGCGGGAGTTGGCGCAATGGTCGTACATCAGATGAGTATGGACCACCACACGGATGTCATCGGGGCTCAATCCCGCTAGCGCGAGGGCCTCCTCGAAGCCCATCACCGGCTCCACCGGTTCTGTCCTGAATGTGGCCATGAGACTCGCCGGGCCGCTTGTGTCCACCAGGATCGGCTCTGGACCCCCCTTGATCACGTAAAACGGCGAGGGGATCCAGATGACCTTACCGTAATTCCTCAGGTAGGTGAGCCTGCCGGCATCCGCAGACAGCCGCGCCGTGACCAGCGGTTCGATCCAAAGGCGCATAGTTTTCCTCGACTCATCCCGTTCCCCCATGACACGGCTCTGGCGAACCCCAGGGGGAAACTGACGGAGTCACGCCTTCTGAATCCGAGCAGCTTTCTCTAATCCAGGAAGGGGGGATACAGCTAGAAGCTCTGTCCTGCTCCTGAGAAGATCCAGGAACTCCTCTTGACTCTCGATCACGTGTCGCCGGGCCGCCTCTGCAGCCGCATCCGCGTCCCTTTCCACGATCCTGTCAAGGATGCCCTTGTGCTCCTGATGCGATCTCGCCAGACGTCTCTCGGACCGAAGCAGGATGCGGCTCACGATGGAGAGACGTTCGTTGAGGCTCTTGATGAGCTCACAGAGGGCTTCGTTGCGGCTCATCATCGCTATCCTGTAGTGGAACTCCACGGCACCATTGAGGTAGCCCTCGAAATCGCGTCGCTCCAGAGCCTCATGAGTCCTCGCCCAAAAGTCCCTAAGATCCGCCAGCTCCTGTTCTGCCGCGTTCTCGGCGGCGAGCCTCGTGGCAGGGACCTCGAGATATTCCCGGACCTGAAACAGGTCCCGCACATCCTTGAGCCTGATCTCCCGCACCAGGTAACCACGACCGGGCCTGTGTGTCACAAGGCCCTCGTGCTCCAGTTTGCTCAGGGCGATGCGGATGGGAGTGCGACTCACGTTCAAGGCCTGTTCGAGCTCCTCCTCCAGGAGGTTCTCGCCGGGAAGGTAACTCATGCATATTATAGCCTTCTTCAGCCCTTCGTAGGCCTGCCGAACCAGATTGGATTCTTTCTTTCTTGGCATCGGGACATCCGGTCTCCTTTTTTGAATCCAACTTGGATCCAAAAATAATCCAAATTTGGACCCATGTCAACAGAAAAATTTAGCCGCGACCTAATCGGTCACTTGGCGTCCCGTCACCAGGCCTTGGATTTCGAAGCGGCCTGTGCTTATGAGGCAATCGGTCCCAGGGGGTTGCGGCATCGGTCTGTCTCGTCTGTCTGGTCTATCTCGTCTGTTCCGTCTATTCCGTCTGTTCGGTCTGTTCCGTCTGTTTCGTCCGGCTGGTCTGTCTCGTCTCTCTGGTCTCAAGAAGACAGGGGATTGTCAGGTCTTCGGGGCCCGATTTCCCAAGGATTCGGCATCCGGGGGCCCTTGTCCCCTCCCCCGGTCGGCCTCGGCTCTTATTCGGCCGAATCCGCCTGAGGCGGACCGCAGGTTTAAATCCTGGAAGATCGAAGCGCCTCCGCCCTGCCTGCGCCAAGCGGGGCGCGGCAGGCAGGCAAGTCGCTCCGAGAGACGCCGCCACCCTGCGATCACTTGCCTTGAGAGTGACTGGACACCCGGCCAGCGTGAGCAGGAAAGGGGGAAGCGGCCTTCAGAACCGGCAAGTGGCGAGTATTGCCCGCCTGCGAACCAGAAACCAGAACGGTCACCACGGAAGCACGGCCCTACCCCCTTCGAAGCATCCTTGGATCCAGCAGGTCCCTGAGGCCGTCCCCTAGGAGGTTGAAGCCCAGGACGGCCCAGGCTATGGCCAGCCCCGGGAAGAGGGCCATCCAAGGGGCCGAGGAGAGAAAGGTCTGCGCCTCGTAGAGCATCCTCCCCCAGGAGGGATAGGGCGGCTGGGTCCCGAGGCCCAGATAGCTCAACCCGGCCTCGGCCAGGACGGCCACGGAGAACTGGACGGTCCCCTGTACGATCAGGTGAGAGACGGCATTGGGAAGGATGTGTCTCCAGGTGATCGACCAATCGCTCAGGCCGCAGGCCCGGGCGGCCGCCACGAACTCCCTCTCCCAAAGGCCCAGGGCAATGCCCCTGGTGAGCCTTGCGAACACAGGGATGTAGAATATCCCGATGGCGATCATGGCGTTTAGGACCGATGGGCCGAAGACAGGGGTGATGAGGATCGCCGTGAGAACGGCCGGAAAGCTGAACAGAAGGTCGGCCCCTCGCATGATCCCTTCCTCGGCCCATCTCCTGAAGTAGGCGGCCAGGAGCCCCAACGCCACCCCCATCATCATGCCCATGGCCACCGTGACCAGGCCCACCATGATGGAGTTGGCCGCCCCGGCCATGACCCGGGAGGAGATGTCGCGTCCGTATTGATCGGTACCCATGAGATGGATCCCCCCCGGCGGACTGAGGCGCTGGGAGGCATCCATCTCGTTGGGTGAAAACGGGGTCCAGACCAGGCTCAGGCACGCCGCCACGATCACGACCGACGACAGTACACAACCCGCGGCGAAGTTCAGATTCCGATAGGCTCGCCTCATGCCTTGATGCCTCTGATCCTGGGGTCCAGTTTCGCGTAGGCCACATCCACGAGAAAGTTCACCATGATCACCATGGCCGCCATGAAGAGGACCACCTCCCTGACCACAGGGAGGTCCCTCTGGCCTATGGCCTGGAACACCAGTCTTCCGAGTCCGGGCAGGTAGAACACGTTCTCCATGATGATGGCCCCGGCCAGGAGCTGCCCCACCTGGAGCCCCAGTATGGTCACCACCGGGATCAGGGCGTTCTTGAGCCCGTGAAGGTAGACCACGGCATGCTCCCCTAGCCCCTTGGCCCTGGCTGTGCGGACGTAGTCCTCGCGCAGCACCTCCAGCATGGAGGAGCGCGTGATGCGGGTGAGGATGGCCGCCCTGATGACCCCCAAGGCCGTGGCAGGCAAGAGCAAGGCCTTGAGGGAGCCCCAGAAGTCCGTGGACCACCCCGGAAACCCCCCTGATGCGAACCAGCCCAACCTCACGGCCAGGAGCATCATCAAGAGGATCCCGAGCCAGAACTCCGGCAC
>CAZOXN010000141.1:0-6629 GCA_964583655.1 uncultured Desulfarculaceae bacterium
ATGATGCTCACCAGGATGGTCTCGGGGCGAATGGCATCCCTGAGCTCCTCCGGGGAGACACGGCCTTGCCGGTCCACCCCCAGATATGTCACCTCCACCCCCTCGGTCTCCAAGTGCCGGCATGGCTCCAGGACTGACGGGTGTTCGATCTGGCTGGTGATCATGTGACGCGGCCTCCCGCAATGGGCCGCAGCCACCCCTTTGATCACCATGTTGTTGGCCTCGCTCCCCCCGCTGGTGAAGACTACCTCTTGTGGCGCACACCCCAGGAGTCCTGCCACATCACCGCGGGCCCTCTCCACGGCCTCCCTGGCCCTCTGACCCAAGGGATAGCGGCTGCTGGGGTTTCCGAACTCCTGGTACAGGAAAGGCTCCATGGCCTTGGCCACGGTTGGGTCTATGGGGGTGGTGGCATTGTAATCCAGGTAGATCATTGTCTCCCTCCTGGTCAGAGGGTCATGAATACCAGGTACGTCGAGACGCTGGACTCGTGGAGTATATCCCGAACCATCCCTGGATGCCAACAAGGATGGTCCTGGTCCGGGAGCCAGGCCTCCTTTACACCACAGGACCTTTATTATAACGTAGGGCCCATGTCTACACCCAAGAAGACGCAGTCGAGGTCGCTCCAGGGGGTGAAGGTCCGGGTCGTTGCCTCCACCCAGGCGTGCCTCTTCCTCACCCCCATGTTGGTGAGCTTGGCCCGTCAAGGGGTGAAGGTCCGAGAGGCAGGACCAGGCCTATGGTCTGTGGAGGCCTGGGTCCACGCTGAGAGATGGTGCCCCAGGGAGATCCGCAGTCTGAGGGCGGCCTGTGTTCGCCTATCGAGGTATTTCTCTGATCCCTTGCCACCCGCGCTGGAGTGGGCGCCCGAGGAGATCCAAGGGCGTCTCGGTCGGGGGGAGAGACGGTTCTTCCGTCCTTTCCAGGCCACGGAGCTCCTCTGGGTCGCCCCGAGGGGATGGAAGCTCGAGCCCACGGGGCGCCAACATCTCATAGAGATGGAGGTCAAAGGCGCCCGTGGCACTGGTATCCACCCCGGGACCAGGGGATGCCTGAGGCTCCTTCATGCGGTCCTGGAAGAGGAGGTCCCGAGGCTCGCCCTGGACGCGGGGACAGGGACAGGGATCCTGGCCATTGCCGCTGCAAAGTTGGGGGTCGAGAGGGTCGAGGCCCTGGACACGGATCCCCATGCCGTGGCGGTGGCCCGCAAGAACGTCTCTCTCAACGGGCTCCGAGGCAGGATCAAGGTGAGGTGTCTGGATGTGGCAAGGGAAGGGGGAAGATACCCTCTGGTGCTGGCCCACCTCCCCCTCAAGGCCGTGAACAAGAGGTCCAAGGCGTTGATCCGCTGCGTCTCACCCGGTGGGTGGCTCATCCTCGGAGGCATATGGCGCCGGAGGGCACCAGAGACCGTCGCCAGCTTAGCCCCTTGCCTCACGCTCCTTCGTGAGACACGCGAGGCCTGGTGGACCTCTCTCCTCTTTCGCAGGGGGTGAAAAGGAGCTACTGACGGACCCGATCTCGTTCCTCCCCTCCTTCAGGCCCATTACGCCTCGGGCGTGAGAAGACCCCTGCCGCACTCGCAGGCCTCCCGGGCCCTGCACGAGGGACATTCTTCGGAGCAGGGCTCCACATGGATGAGGACCTTCGCTTTGGGGAGGGCACGCCCTATCTCTTCCTCGATACTGTCACAAAGGGCGTGGACATCCCCTACCTTTGTGCCGCGGGCGACCACCAGGTGCAGGTCGATATGCCTCTCGGAGCCGGCCTTCCTGTGTCTGAGCTCGTGGAATTCCACGAAACCCGCGTCGTGCCTTCCCAGGATCTCCCTTATGAGGCGATCCTCCTCCTCGGGCAAAGGCCGATCCACCAGACCCCCGAACGAGCGGCGGGTCAGATCGTATGCGGCCCGCACGATCATGACGGCCACCCCCAAGGCCACGAGGGGATCCAGGGCATGAAACCGCATGTTGGCCACCGGGTCCTCCACCAGCCAGTCCGTCAAGAGGATCACCCCAAGGGCCGCGAACACGCCCACAGAGGTGTAAACATCGGTCCTGAGATGCAGGGCGTCCGCCTCCAAGGCGATGGAGTCCGTGTCCTTGGCCACCTTGAAGAGCCTGGCGGAGACCACCGTGTTCACCACGGCAGAGATGGCCATCACCGCGAGCCCTGTCTCCAGGTGCGAGAAGGAGCTACCCTCCATCAGCTTTTGGACGGACTCAACCACGATGTATCCTGCGGCGGCAAAGATGAGCAGGGCCTCGACCACCCCCGAGACGTTCTCGAACTTGCCGTTGCCGAAGAGGTGCCCGGAGTCAGGAGGATGGCTCGCCCTGCGCACGGCCACTGCTGCGATCAGGGCCGCCAGCAGGTCGATCCCTGAGTGGACGGCCTCGGAGATCACGCTCAGCGACCCCGTCACCACGCCCACCACCAGCTTCAAGAGGACCAGGCCCGCGTTGGAGAAGATGGACAGGAGGGCAACCCGAAACTTGCGTCTCCCCTCCGATGTGCCCTCGCCACGGGATGACCGAACCCTCATTGCCCGCATCCGCCGGATTGCGATCGCCGCTTCATCGGCGATCGGCGCGGCCCCTTCAGTTGAGCCTGCCGGACCGAAAGATGGCCCACAGGATACGTGCTGCGAACAGGAGCGATATCCCGTATCCAGCCAGCCCCGGGGCGGAATGACCCCAGAGCAGCGGCGGGACCTTCGCCATCATCAACAAGGAAGAGGAGACGACGAGGGCCGCGGTCAGGAGCGCGAAGGCCAGTCGATTGGCGGAACGCTCCATCCCTCGCCGCACCTCTTCCATCCCTTGGACCCTCAACTGCAGCGTGAGTTTCCCCCCCTGCATCTGGCGGATCACCTCGGACAAGGCAGCGGGCGCGAATTGGATGAGGCGGTCCACATCCTCGGCGACCCGCTGGGCCTTTCTCATCTGGCGAACCGGCGAGAGCCGGCGCATGAGTATCCTTTCCCGATAGGGGAGGAGGAATTCCATTATCCGGAACTCCGGGTAGAGTCCCCTCCCGGTGCCATCCAGGGTGATTATCACCTTGGCCAGGAGGGCTAGGTCAGGGGGGAGCACGATGCGGTGTCTGCGCACCACCTCGATCATCTCTTGGAGGGCAGCTGCGACCTTTATCTCGCCTATGGGGATCTCCGCGTAGTAACCGAGCAGATCCTGGAGATCCGCCTGAAAGGATGACCTGTCCAGATCGGGCGGAGCGGCGCCCATACGTATGAAGGTGCTGGTGATCTTCCTGGTGTCCCGCCTGACCATCCCCATGAGGATGTCCTCCAGGTCGTGGCGCAATTCCTCGTCCAGCCTGCCCACCATGCCGAAGTCCAGGAGCCCTATCCTCGCACCGTCCATCACCAGGAGGTTCCCTGGGTGCGGGTCGCCGTGGAACAGGCCCCTCTCGAAGACCATGGCCAGGAATATGCGGGCCCCCTCGGTGGCCAACCCCTTGAGGTCTACCCCTTGGGAGCGAAGGAGGTCAAGATCAGTGGCCTTGAGGCCCCGAAGGTACTCCATGGTGAGCACCCTTCGTGTGGTGAGTCCGGGAAAGGGCTTGGGGATACAGATCCGCCTCTCACCCTCGAACAGGGAGCGAAATGCCTCCAAGTGGTGGAGCTCCCTCCTGAAGTCCAGCTCCCGTAAGAGGATCTTCTTGAACTCTTCCACCATGGCCCTGGGCCTGTACGGCCGGCTTTCAGGGACATGCCTCTCCAGGAGATCTGCCAGGTCGAGAAGGATCTCCATGTCGGTCTCCACGGTCTCCTCGACCCCTTGGTGCTGGACCTTCACCGCCACCTCTTCCCCGGAGTGCAATAACGCCCTGTGGACTTGGGCCACGGAGGCCGAGGCCACGGCCTTTGGCTCCAGTTCCTTGAAGAGCTCCCCCACGGGCCGCCCGAACTCTGCCTCTATGGTGCGCCTGACCGACTCCTCCCCGTCGGCCGGTGTCTGGTCGAGGAGACCCTGGAGCTCTTGTGAGACCCTGAGCCCCACGATGTCCGGACGCACGCTCAAGAGCTGCCCCAGCTTTACAAAGGTGGGGCCGAGCTCCTGAAGCGCCCTTTTCAACCTGCGCTCCATAGGTTCTTCCGCGACCTCTTTGCCGAGCCGACGCGTCACCACCTCCCGCACGAATCCTAAGGGGAGGTGCTGAAGCCACCCGGCCAGGCCATACTTGGCGAGCACCGTGACGATGTCCCTGTAGCGCCTTATATGCCCTGGGGCCTTGCGGATCCTGGAGAAGGGTATTTCCATTTCATCTCCCTCAGGTAGACAAAGGACCCAATAGGTCACCCGTGTTGGACCCATCATATCTCTGGTGGTCCCACGTGGCAATCGCGCCACAACCCGCCTCGGGCCAAGGGCCTGACCAGATGTAAACCGCACGCCTTGTGGTGTTGTCGAAATTGGTGTAAGAACAAGGGCGGGATTGAATTGCGAGTCCTGCCCCTCCCCTGTTCCCAAGGAGGGGTTGGCCAGGGGCGGGGCTCGCCTCAAAGGAGGATGGGGATGACGGTGAGGCGAATCTTACTGCTTGCTTTCGTGGTGCCGGTCTTGGCCTTGGCGGCCCTGTCCATGCCCGTTGCCGCGATGGCCCATCATCACCACCACAGCATTCACATAGGGGTGGGCCCATTGTGGTGGGGTCCGTGGTGGGGACCCTGGTGGAGTCCCCCTGTGTACGTGCCCGCGCCGGCGCCGATCTACGTGCCCCCTCCTTGCAGGGATGTCTGGGTGGAAGGGCACTGGGCGCCGAGGCCTAGCGTGGATCGGTACGGTTTCACCACCTATCATCAAGTCTGGGTCCCCGGTCATTGGGAGCGTGTCTGCCCGTGAGGGGTGAGAGTGCGGCGAGGAAAGGGCCGCTGGTCGAACCTGAACGAAACCGACCCATCAATCCCTGCATGTCTGGTATGACAGTGCCCACTCCCTCATGAGGTCCTCCGCCGGGAAGGCCAATACCTCCTGGATGGAGGGGGCATCGGCCAGGAGCATGACCAGCCTGTCCACCCCGAGGGCGATCCCCGCGGCCTCGGGCATCCCCATCCTGAGGGCCTCCAAGAAGGAGGCATCCACCGGGTAAAGCCCCTGTCCCATGCCCGTACGTTGATCGCGCTCCCTCTCGAGGCGCTTGGCCTGTTCCTCCGCGTCGGTCAGCTCCGAGAAGGCGTTGGCCAGCTCCACCCCGGCCAGGTAGAGCTCGAAGCGCTCAGCCCACCTTGGGGCCCCTGGTTTGAGCCTGGCCAGGGCCGCCATCTCCTGAGGATAGTCCACGAGAAAAAAGGGGACCGATTTGGGCAGTTGCGGTTCCACCTCGGTGAGGAAGATCTTGTAGAATACGTCCTCCCACGCCCACGAGATGCTGACCTCTGAGTGGCCTTTGGCAACCGCTACAGAAACCAAGGCCTCCAGGTCCTGGACCTCCTCCAGGTTGACTCCAGCGTGACGACGCATGGCCTCACCCAGGGATATTCGCGGCCACGGGGGCCTCAAGTCCAGCGGGATCCCCTGATAACTGATCTGCGTGCCTAGTCCCAACCCGTTTGCGAGATGGACGAGCAGGGCCTCGCAATCCGACATGAGAGACCGGTAGTCCGTGCCTGCCCGATACCACTCCAGGAGGGTGAACTCAGGGTTGTGCAAGGTGGAGATCTCACCGTTTCTGAAGACGTGCCCCATGGAATAGAGGCGCTCGATCCCGGCTGTCAGGAGCTTCTTGAGGGCATATTCCGGTGAGGTGTGGAGATAAAACCGAAGGGGCTCGCCACTGGCGTTGTGCCACATGGTCGCAAAGGGGGTGAGATGGGGCTCCATGCCCGGCAGCGGTATCAACGCCGGTGGATCGACCTCCAAGAAACCCTCCGCAGCGAAGAAGGACCTGATCCCTGCCATGACTGAGGACCTTATATCGAGGTTCCTGCGGAGCCTTTGATCCGACCTGAGCCTTATCCAGTTCCTCTCCATCTCCATCTCCAGGCCGGGCTGGCCTGTCGCTTACACACCTTGCCTCTTGGGCGGCATAACCCATGCCACGCCGTCCACCACCTGGGTGCCCTCCTGGTTCCGACAACTGGTGCGCAGTCGGACCCGATTCTTCCCATGGATCAGTTCCTCCACCTCGACCCTGGCAGTCACCGTATCCCCTATCCGGACCGGGGCCAGGAAACGGAGCTCCTGGGAGAGATATATGGTCCCGGGGCCCGGGAGTTGCATCCCCAGGACCGCGGAGATCAGCCCTGCCGAGAGCATCCCGTGGGCGATTCTGCCCTTGAACATGGTCCCCTCGGCCCAGACCTGGTCCACATGGGCAGGGTTCAGGTCTCCTGTGACACCCGCAAACAGGACCACGTCCGCCTCCGTAATGGTCTTGGAGAATTCGGCCACATCCCCAACCCTCAGGTCATCCATGCCCTTGCCCAACATCTCCTTCACCTCCCCTGGATCCCTGGCTCTCGGTCACCTCTCCATGTATCCCAGAGCTTCGATTGTAACACCCCCTGGCCCTGGCCCCAAGACCGCCCCGCGAGAAGGAGAACGCCCCCCCTCCGCAAATATCCCGGGATATCCGCGGGGAAAGGGCCGAGGGTGAGTGCGCAT
>CAZOXN010000142.1:0-6618 GCA_964583655.1 uncultured Desulfarculaceae bacterium
AGCATATCCTCCCCACCCAACCAGACAGGGCACTACGCCATCACCGTGCGGAGGGTCGAGGGCGGAGTCGTCTCCAACTACCTCCTGGATCAGGTGAAGCGGGGGGACACCCTCGAATCCTCCGGTCCTGCCGGAGACTTCTTCCACAACCCCCTGTTCCATGACCCCGTCATGGTCCTCATCGCAGGGGGAAGCGGTATCACCCCGTTCATGAGCATGATCCGCGAGATAGCCGAGTGCGGACTGGACAGGACCGTCCACCTCGTGTACGGGAGCAGGGACCTCAAGGACGTCATATTCCACGAGGCCCTCCAGGACATATCCCGAAGGTTCTCCAATATCCATTACACGCCCGTCATAGAGCAACCGCCCGTGGGATACCAGGGTCACCGCGGCTTGATCACCGGAGACCTCTTGAAGGAGGTCCTGGGGGAGCTGGACGGCAGGACCTTCTACCTGTGCGGGCCTCAAGGGATGTACGACCTTTGCATCCCCGCTCTGGAGAGGCTGGGCGTACCCAGGAGGAAGATCCGAAAGGAGGCCCTCGGCGCCCCCTTGGATGTCTGGGAGGACCCGGCCTGGCCCAGGGACGTGAGGCGCGATACCGTGTTCCATGTCCTCATAAAGGGTCGCAGGAAGCTCGAGGCGCTGGCCGGCGAGTCGCTCCTCGTGGCCCTGGAGAAGGGGGGCGTGGCGCCCCCCTCTTTGTGCCGCGCAGGTCAGTGCAGCATGTGCAGGGTGAAGCTCCTCTCCGGCAAGGTCTTCGAGCCCGCTGGTGTCCCGGTGCGCAAGTCCGACAGGCGTTTCGGGTACGTGCACTCCTGTATGTCGTATCCCCTGTCGGACCTGGAGGTGTTGATCTAGGGCCGGGGTTGTCAGTTGCGCGTTGACTCTCCTGAGTCGCCAGTGGTCGGTTGATCGTTGTTGGTTGTTGAGCACTGCGGGCTGCTGATACCGGACGTGCATGCCTGTGAGCCACCAAGGCCGGGCGTGGACGAAGAGCTGGCCTTTCCCGACCTTCCACCGACCACTGACAACTGACAATAGCGCTTGCTTCCCAACGCCTCCCCAGGAGTCCCGGGGAAGATCCATGCGATCATCTGGCTAGAAGAAGCCCGCCCTAGCCCTTGAGAAAACCCCGAACATGGGGGATACTAAGAGCCGAGGTCCTTCCCCTGCCCCAAGAGGCGTCTCGTCTCCATGGGATTTGGGTGGTAGAGCTTGATCCCTTCCTCTACTGGCAACGGGCCGCTGGCAACATGACTTTGGCAAAGGGCCCCTCGGGGTGCGGCTTGAGCCTCACCGGGTGGACCCTGGATGGGAGAGCTTTCCGGTGCAGGAACGGATCCTGGTAGTGGACGACGACCCCAGCGTCCAGGCCGCCCTTTTCAAGGCCTTGGGCAAGCGGGGCTATCAGGTGGAGCAGGCGACATCCGCCGAGCAGGCCCTGGAGATGATAAAGGGCACGGGCTTCGATCTCATCGTCCTGGACGTGAAGCTCCCTGGGATGTCAGGGATAGATGCCATTCCGCGCATCAGGGAGATGGACCCCAAAGTGGTGGTCATCGTCATCACCGGTTTGGACTCCAAGGATGTGGCCATCCAGGCCGTGAGGAGCGGGGCCTATGACTTCTTCCCCAAGCCTTTCAGCTACGGCGAGATCGAGATCATCATCAAGAGGGCCCTGGACAAGAGGAGGCTGGAGAGGGAGGCAGAGGCGCTCAGGGAGAGACTCCTGTTCTTCGCCTCGAGGAGGCTGGTGGGGCAGAGCGACTCCATGAGGAGGATAATCGAGATGGTGGGACGCGTCGCCCCCCTGGATACCAGCGTCCTCATCACAGGGGAGAGCGGCACAGGGAAGGAGATGATCGCCGACCTCATACATTTCCAGAGCAAGCGGGCCGCGGGGCCTTTCGTCAAGATAAACTGCGCGGCCATCCCTGAGAACCTCCTGGAGAGCGAGCTCTTCGGATTCGAGAAGGGGGCCTTCACCGGGGCCCAGGCCCAGAAGCCGGGCAAGTTCGAGATGGCCAGTCGCGGGACCATCCTCCTGGACGAGGTGGGGGACATGCCCCTGGGGATTCAGGCCAAGTTGCTCAGGGCCGTGGAGGAAAAGCAGGTGGAGCGTCTGGGGGGCACGAGCGTCCTCTCGGTGGATGTCCGCATCATCGCCTCCACCAACCAGCAACTCCCTGCCCTCATAGAGCAGAAGAGGTTCCGGGAGGACCTGTACTACCGTCTCAACGTGGCATCCATCCATATCCCCCCCTTGAGGGAGAGGAAAGAGGACCTGCCGCTCCTTGTGGAGCACTTCCTGGCCGAGATCAACCAGAAGCTGGGCACCAGGCTGGTGGGCCTGTCGGAGGAGGCCATGGAGATGGTCCTGAGGTACAACTGGCCCGGCAACGTCAGGGAGTTGGCCCATGTCCTGGAGAGGGCGGCCATCATGACCGACGGCCCGACCATCCATGCCGCGGTCCTCAGCTCCTCGATGCAGAGACCAGGCCCAGAGGCTGCCGCGGACGAGAAGCCCGTCTCGTTGCCGCGACTCCTCCATCGCATCGAGAGGACCATGATCCTGGATGCCCTGAGAAAACACGACGGCCTCCAGACCGAGGCGGCCAAGGCCCTGGGCCTCAGCGCCAAGAACCTCTGGAAGAAGATCCGCAAACACGGTATCGATGTCAGGGACTTCGCGTGAGCCCCCACTCATGGAGCGCCCGACATGGCTGGGGGAGACCTGTGATTCCATGCATGTCGATTCCTGCCAGTGGCCGGTTGTCAGTGGCGGGCTGATGGTCGCCGGTCCCACGTGTTGGGTGAGAAGGGTTACGGGCCATTCCAACTCCCGGCCCTCGGGATCTACCGTTGGTAGATGCCCATGTCGTGACCCTTGAGAAGAGCCAAGAAGGCTGGACCCTCGGGAAGATCGACCCACCCCTGGAATCCATCCGCTGACTGATGCCCTTGGAGAATTGGTGTCTCAGGGGCCCGCTTGAGGCAGACAGGCATCTGTCGCCCAGAGAGGTGAACAGGAATGAGGACCCGAGCAGGGGAGGGGGGCGGGCTCCGAGGCCGCCCCAGAGGGCAATACGGATCCCGCGGGAGCTGCGATCCCGATGGGGTGGAGATCGAGGTGGCGGAGCAACTGGAAGCTCCTCGGCCTCATGTGACGTCATGGGGCCCGAGGCTCTACCTTTGGTAGTGCCCAATTGGCGGAGACTTCGGTGAGGCTCAGCTCGTCCAGGGGTGGGAGCCGAGCTTAACTGACTGGTATTCAAGGAGGAATCGTCTTGTCCCATGGAATGGTCTCCAACCGCAAAGGACCTCTCCGATGCGTGGCACCGCTCTTGCATACCCAGGAGCCATTTGCCCTCCATCGCCCTTGGACCGGAGACGAAGGTGGATATGGTGGCTGCAGCGTTCTTGGTCATGGTCTCGCTCATAGCCTTGTCAGTGTGGATCGCCTCGTCTCGAGCCATATGGGGGCTGGTGGTGATGGCCGCCTCGTGTCTGGCCCTGGTGTGGCTTCTCGTCAGGATGGCCCGTCTCGGGCGCCATCCCAGGGGACCGGACGGCTAGGGGCCCTGCCATGAGAGGCGCAACGACCATCAGGGTCTCGAGGAGGACTGCCTGCAGGATCCGACCGTGCCATGGGTTTGCGCCCGAGGGAGGAGCGGATGATGCCTTACTGGAAAATCAGGAAAATCCTGATAGCAGAATAAGGACTCATTCTATTGAACCCGCTCATGGTTCAGGACACCCTGTATCCAACGCCCATGGACTCGCCCCGAGGCGCTCGGCGGTTCGTGACATGTGGAGACGGATCTCCCAGTTGTCGTGATAGAGGATGTGACCGAAGCGGAATCGATTCTGGCCGGCGGATGAGCGCCCCCCAATTGGTGATCCAGAGACACCCCTAGGGATCCGGCCAGTAACCGAACCCAGGTGTAACGGGCCTGGAAGGGCGCCCGGCGAGGTAGCGCGCCAGGCAGGCAATCGGCACTGCGACGGCCACACCGACAGCATTGCACCATGGATGCTGAAAACGAAAAACACAAGACATATCGAAGCCTTCAGGAGAAGCTGGCCCTTCTTCAACGGGCGGAGCCTTCCCAGGCGAGACGCAACCCGACCAAACCCACTGAGGGAATTGACCCTTGTCCCGGAGGTCTTGATGCTCCTGCAAAGCTGCATGCGCTGCGAGTTCCATGACATGAGAGAGGAGGAAGGGGACATGAGGAGCCACTGCAGGAAGGAGAACTGCTGGTCCCAGTTCTCCAAGTGCGTGACTAGCAAGGCCCTTCACCGTTTTCTGGACCAGGACAGCGTGGGTGCCGCCCGCGGTTTCTCGGCCATCTCCCATGCATATCCCAGCGAATAGGCACACGGCCATCCCCGCCCTCGGATCAGGGCCGAGGGGCCACGAACCGCCGCCTCGAGTTCCCCGTTGTTGACCTCTCGGATCAGGGCGATCACATGCCCCCCACCATACTCGTCGTGGACGACGACCCGCAGGTCCTCGGACTCATCCTGGATTTCCTCTCTGGCAAGGGATACCGCGTGATCCCTGCATCCAGCGTCACCCAAGGCAGGGACATCATCCAGCGCGAGGCGCCGGACTTACTCCTCACGGATTATCGACTCCCCGACGGGACGGGCATCGAGATCGTCCGGGAGGCCATGGAGGCAAGGCCCGACCTTGGCGCCATCGTCATGACCGGAGTGGCCGTGCACGACGTCCAGGTGGCAGCCGAGGCCATCAGGTCAGGTGCCCTGGCCTATCTCACCAAACCCTTCCCCCTGGAGGACCTCGAGGCCCAGGTAAAACGCTCCCTCGAGCTTCGCGCTGAGAAGAAGAAGAGGCTCCGGGAGTGGATGGAGCTCGAGGCCCTCCCCCAGGGTCTGCTTTCATCCCTGGAGCGGGAGAGGTACCGCCTGGCCATGGAGCTCCACGACGGAATCGGCCAGGCCTTGGCGACCCTCAAGTTGGAGGTGGAGCTCCTTGTGGGGGATTGTCGGCCAGAGGATGCGGCCATGGCGGATGGGTTGAGGCGAGTGGCCGAGAGACTCTCCTCCACCATGGAGCAGCTCAGCAGGATCTCCTATGGATTGAGGCCGGCGAACCTGGATTCGCTGGGCCTGGAGCCTGCCCTGAGGGGGTTCATGGAGGAGGCGAACCAGGGTGGGCAGCTGAAGGCGAGGCTCTTCACCAAGGGCTTGGACGAACGATGCGACCCAGAGCTTGAGCTGGCACTCTACCGCATCGTCCAGGAGGGGGTGACCAACGCCCTCAAGCATTCGGGCGCAAAGAACCTCTCGGTGGACATCATCCGGGGCCGAGACACCGTCTCCCTGGTGGTGGAGGACGACGGCCGGGGTTTCGATCCGGAGGATGTGCGAAACCCCAGAAACGGGCCCCAGAGACTGGGGCTTTTGACCATGCGGGAGCGCGCAGCCCGATTCGGAGGGCGCCTGTTCGTCGACTCGCGCCCAGGCCGAGGCACCTGCATCACAGCGGAGATCCCCCTGAGGTGATCCCAGCCTGCCCCGAAACCCGTCCGGCCAATCGCCCGTTTTTTTTCTAATCCGCAGAAAGGGTTGACCCATGAAGACCCGCATCTTGATAGTCGATGATCACGAGGTGGTCCTAGAGGGAGTCCGGGCAGCCTTGATGAAACACGAGGAGCTCGATGTGGTGGCCGTCGCCTCCGACGGGCGGGAGGCCATCAAGGGCGTGGAGTCTTTGAAGCCGCACATCGTGATCATGGACATTGCCATGCCCCATTTCAACGGGATCGAGGCCACATACCACATAAAGAAGGCCCACCCGGAGGTCAAGGTCATCATCTTCACCATGCACTCGTACAGGGAGTTCCTGATCCATCTCATGAAGGCGGGGATCTCGGCCTACGTCCTCAAGACCGCCCCCATTTCCGACCTCTACCTGGCCATCCAGGTGGTGAAGAGCGGCGGGACGTTCTTCAGCGAGAACGCCCCGGAGTTCCTGGCCAACCATGTGGAGCAGATGTTGGAGAGAAAGGAGCAGATCGAGCCCTTCGAGCTGCTGAGCCTCCGCGAGAGAGAGGTCTTTCAGCTCCTGGCCGAGGGCCTGCCCATCAAGGATGTGGCCGAGCACCTGTGCATCAGCCCCAAGACCGTGGAGACACACAAGTACCACATCATGGAGAAGCTCCAGGTCCGCTCCATGACGGAGCTGACCAAGGAGGCCATAAGGCGGGGCATCGTGCAGGTCTGACTAGTTGGGGGCAAGGGCAGTGGCCGAATACCCATGGGCCACTTTCCAAGGGCCACTGGCAATGGGACTCTCAATAAGGAAATCCCCTATGGCAAATAAGGGGATTTCTCGATTGCCTCTCCCGGACAGTCCCATAGAGAATCCATGAGCAGGGTCCTCTCAAACCTCATGGTGAATGATCACGGGACCGCGGAGTCTCCAGGGGCAGGTCGGAGCAAGGCAGGGGAATCGAGTGGGCGAGGTGCAACTGGCATATCCTCGGGAAGGGTCTCCCTCCCCGACACATCGGGGCGAGGGAGATGTCGGGAGACTCATGCGATCCATGGCATCTGCTCCCAGGCCCCCCTTCCCTTCTGAGC
>CAZOXN010000143.1:0-6594 GCA_964583655.1 uncultured Desulfarculaceae bacterium
AAACTGGTGCGGATGGGCGTTTCTTGATCGTCCACGAGGGGTTGATCTACTTGGGTGTGGCCGTGGGGTTGGTCTTCAAGTGGTGGGTCGGGCTGGCCATGGCCCTCATCGGACTCCAGAACCTCCTCGCCTCCAGGCTCAGGGGCGGTGCTGCCAGGTGGGTGCACCTGGGCGGGAGATGGTTCGCCCTAGGTGGGATCACGATCCTGCTGGCGAGCCACTGGCTCCCGGTAGGGGTGGAAAAGGGTTGGGCGTCCAACGCCTTGTTCGTAGTTGTGCTAGTAGGGGGGGTCCTGGCCTTCTTCAGGCTGTTCCAGGCCCACTATGCCAGGATCCTGGGGTGGTGCCTGGCGCACAAGGGGGCATTTCTCTCTCTGCCCGCTGCCATCCTCGTCTTGGGTCTAACCATCTGGCTGGGATTCGGATCCCTGGTCGCATGGCTGCCCAAGGGGATCTCCGAGAGAGGGCCCGTCGCCTTCATCCATCGGCTCTTCCCGGGACTCCGAGAGGAATTCATGCCACCCTTGGACGAAGGGTCATATCTCTTCATGCCCATCACCATGCCCCATTCCTCCATAGGGGAGGCCCTGGACGTATTGCAGAAACAGGATGCTGCCATACAAGCCATACCGGAGGTAGAGACCGTTGTGGGCAAGCTGGGGCGTGCCCAAAGCGCCCTGGACCCGGCCCCTCCGTCGATGATCGAGACGGTGGTCAATTACAGGCCCAAGTACCTCTTGGGGCCCGATGGCCAGCGGCTCCGGTTCCGTTTCCAGGCCAGCGAGCTTGACCTCTTCAGGAGGGAAGACGGCACCCCTGTCCCCGCCTCGGACGGGAGGCCTTACCTGGTGAGGGGGCGCTTCGTGAGAGACCAGGGAAACCGGCTCATACCTGACGGCCGTGGCCAGCCCTTCCGGGTATGGCGGCCGCCTTTGGATCCTGCGCTGAACCCGGGCCGCAAGCCGTGGGGGGGGGTAAATCGCCCTGACGATATATGGGATGCCATCGCGCAGGCGGCGAGCATCCCAGGCACCACCACCCCCTCCAGGCTCCAGCCCATCTCGGCCAGAATGGTCATGCTCCAGAGCGGGATCCGTTCCAGCATGGGGATAAGGGTAATCGGTCCGGACCTGGACTCCGTCGGGAAGGCCTCGCTCCAGATCGAGGGGTATCTCCGTGAGATCCCTTCCATCGACCCCTCCACGGTGATAGCCGAGAGGGTCCTGGGCAAGCCTTATATCGAGATCCACGTGGACCGGCAGGCCATTGCCCAGTACGGCATAAGGTTGCAGCAGGTCCAGGACGTCATAGAGTACGCCGTAGGCGGGGCGGCCATAACCTCCACTGTGGAGGGCCGCGAGCGTTACCCAGTGAGGGTCCGGTACGCCAGGGAGCTCAGGGATGATCTGGAGTCCTTGGGGAGGGTCCTGGTCCCCAGCGCGGACGGGACCCAGATCCCCCTTGCTCAGCTATCCGAGATCCGATACGTGCGCGGCCCAGAGGTCATCAGAGGGGAGAACACGTTCCTCGCGGCCTATGTCCTCTTCGACAAGAGGCAGGGGTTCTCGGAGGTGGAAGTGGTGGAGCAGGCCAGGGACCACTTGAAGGAGAGGCTGGAGACCGCAGGACCGCTCCCCCAAGGGGTGAGCTTCGACTTCGTGGGGACCTACGAGAACCAGGTCCGGGCCAAGAAGCGATTGAGCGTGATACTGCCCCTGGCGCTTTTGATCATATTCGTGATCCTTTACCTCCAGTTCAAGTCCTTGTACACCACCTCTTTGGTCTTCTCGGGCATCCCTGTGGCTTGGGCAGGAGGGTTCATCCTCATATGGCTCTATGCCCAGCCATGGTTCCTGGACTTCCATGTCTTGGGCGCCTCGTTGAGGGAGCTCTTCCAGGTCCACGCCGTGAACTTGAGCGTGGCTGTTTGGGTCGGATTCCTGGCCCTCTTCGGGGTCGCCATCGACGATGGGGTGGTGATGGCCACCTACCTGGACCAGAGCTTCGCCAGGAAGCGCCCGGAAACCATATCCGGGATCCGCCAGGCGGTGATGAGCGGGGCCCTGAGGAGGGTGCGCCCATGCCTCATGACCGTGGCCACCACGATCATAGCCCTGATCCCGGTGATGACCTCCGGGGGGAGGGGATCGGAGATCATGGTCCCCATGGCCATCCCCTCCTTCGGGGGGTTGACCATAGAGGTCATCTCCATGCTCATAGTGCCCGTGCTCTACTGTGCCGTGAAGGAACGGCGACTCATGAAGCGGAAAGCAGAGGGCGAGGGCGCGGTGGCGCCTGACAAAGCATGAGTCAGATCTCACTTGCCGGAGGGACCTGGGCACCTCCTGGCCCCGGCCTTCTCCAGGTCGCCCATGTTGCGGACGATGCGCTCGTTGTATCCCAGGTGATTCAGGTAATCGGCCGGGCACTCCCTCTTGCAGGCATCCACCAAGGTCATGAAGCTCCGGGCATGCTCGGCTGTCTTGCAGGCGTCACCCTGTATGGAGAAATGGCGGGCCTGCACGAAGCTCTCCCTGATCTTGTCCTTGAGGGGTTCGCACTTGGCCTTCTGCGCCTCGTCCTTCCACTGGAACGGGGTGGGCTTCTCCACAGGGGCCTTGGTCCGTTCCATCTCCCTCTGCTTCATGATCCAGCGTCTGTCCTCTGCCCCCTTTGCCGGGGGCTGCTTGTCTTGGCTGGGCGTCTTGGAGACCCCGCTTTGGCCGGAGTCACGCTGGGATTCGGACCCAGCGGGCATGGTCTGACCGGGGCCTCCCTCAGCCTTGGGCTGTCCCTGAGCCAGGATCTGGCCCGCACTGTTGGACTGACACCAGGTGCTGACCGGGAAGAGCAGCAAGGCACAGCCCAGGGTCAAACACGTGGACAAGAGGAGGTAATGGATCATGGCCCTTGCTCCCGGGGATTCACCGAGCGATCGACCTGTTGTGCATATTAGCACGGCCTGGAATGGATGGACAATCGAAGCTGCGAGATCACGCGGTGCTGGTCGAGACCGACAAGCACGGAGGGGTAACACCATGGTCTCGGGGCCCACTTGGGATTGCATGTAAGGAGAGCGCTGCGCTACCATTACTTTCCAATGACTCGTGCCGGGGGAGAGATCACGATGATCAGGGGTGACGAGAAGTCTTGTCGTATCAAGGCATTGGTCCTGGGATGGGGGCTGATCCTCTTGCCGGTCCACTTCCATGCCCTGGCTCAGCCAGCAGTGGGAAGCTCACCTTCTCCATGTCCTGAGGAGGGGCAGGAGGCCCAGGACCTTGAGGTCTGGGCCAGGGTGGACGGGGAACCGATCCTGAGGGTGGACGTGGAGACCCCCATCGAGGCCCAGCTCAACGACCTGTATCAGAAGGTCCACGATCTCCAGAGGAGGTCCCTGGAGCAACTGATCAACGTGAAGATCCTTGAGCGGGAGGCCCGCAAGAGGAATGTCACCGTGGAGCGGTTGATCGAGACCGATGTGAGGCCCAGGGTGAAACCGGTGACGCAGCAGGAAGTGGACAGGGAGTTCGTGGCCATCCAGGAAAGACAGCCCGGCTCCAAGCCGGACAAGGAGGCCGTCCGTCGGGGGATCTACTCCCAGAGGTATTATGCGGTGCTGGGACAGTTCGTCGAGCGTCTCAAGAGGGAGGTGCCCGTCGAGATCCTCCTGCCCCCTCCCAAGGCGTTCGTCCATCAGGTCGTGGCCGAGGACAGCCCCTGGACCGGGGGCCGCGGCGCGCCGGTGACCGTCGTGGAGTTCAGCGATTTCCAGTGCCCCAGTTGCAAGGGGCACCATCAGACCGTGAAGGACCTCCTCCAAGAGTTCAAGGGCAGGGTCAAGCTCGTGGCACGGCAGTACCCCTTGGGGTATCACCCCTTGGCGCAGAAGGCGGCCGAGGCCGCGCTGTGCGCCCATGAGCAGGGGGCGTACTGGGAGTACGCTGACTTGCTCTTCTCCGAGCAAGAGTCCATGCAAGAAGGCACCTTCAGATCTCTGGCCGAGGCCTTGGGCCTGGACATGGGCCGGTTCGGACAATGCCTGGATTCCAGCAGATACAGGGAACAGGTGTTGCGAGACAAGTCCGACGGGGCCAAGGCAGGGGTCTCCGGTACACCTACCTTCTTCGTCAATGGGAAGAGGGTGCCAGATCTGCGACGGGAGACCATTCGGTCGGCCATCCTGAAGGAGCTCGGCTCCGGCACGCAAGACCCTGGCATCGTGGGTCGATGAGACCGCTCACATCACAGTGACAGGTCTCTTGCCGGTTTCATCCATCTCCATGGCATCACGGTGCCCATCCAGGCCCACCCACCCTTGCCAGGATGCGAGGGGCCGTAACCGGTCCCTAAATGCCCTGCAGCCTTGGAATACTGTCTCTTCCCACCCCAAATACAGTCCTCCACTGATTTACCCTGCCAGCACCCCTGATAACATCTAGCCCCAGGGGCCCATCGGAAGGGGCGTCTGACAGTGAACGGGAACACACCCAAGGCCTGAAAGGAGGCAGGCGATGAGACCTAGTGATGGCGCAGTGAGCCAATGGCTCGAGAAGAATCAACCGGCCATGATCCATTGCCCTTTTCAACCTGGCCGTCTGGTCATCTCGAGGGACGCGTGCAAGAAGCGGCATCTGGCGAGCCACCTCGAGCCGTTCGAGGAGACCATGGAGACGGATTTCTTCAAGTATACCTTCCGAAAGGGGTTGTCCCTCTGCAACCAATGCCCTATCGGGATGAGGCTTGCCGGCCCATCCCTTGCTGCAAAGGGTCACCGCGACTGGGAGGAACACCAAGAGAGTGGGGCAGCCGTGGGATGAGCCCTCCCACCGGCATCTCTCCCCCAGGGTCAGCGCCACCAATGCGGTTCAGGGATAGATGCCCCTGAGCTGGGTGGCCTTGGCCACCCTCCCCACCGCCAGGATATAGGCCGCGGTTCGCATGTGGACCTTACGGCTGGCGGCCAGGGCCAAGACCTCGGAGAAACCCCTGTTGATGATGCGACTGAGCCGATCGTTGACCTCATCCTCGCTCCAGAGGAGTTCCTGGAGGTTCTGCACCCACTCGAAATAGCTGGTGATCACGCCACCTGAATTGGCCAGGATGTCCGGGACGAGGAAGATCCCTTTCTCGTGGAGGATTTCATCGGCCTCCGGGTCGGTGGGGCCGTTGGCCCCTTCCACGAGGATCCGACAACGAAGCCTGGAGGCGTTTTCTGCCCTGATCTGGTTCTCGGATGCGGCCGGCACCAGGATGTCGCATTTCATCTCGAGGAGATCCTCGTTGCTTATCTCCTCGGCACCCATCTCGCCAGCCACCAGGCACTGATGGGCGGCCTTGCACTGCAAAACCCTATCCGGGTCCAGACCGCCAGGGGCAAATACGCCAGCCCTGGAGTCGCTGATGGCGACGACCCTGGCCCCCGCCTTGTGGAAAAATCGTGCCGCCACCCCCCCAACGGCACCGCATCCCTGGATGGCCACCTTGGCCCCTTCCACGGGAATTCCGACGTGGCGGGCAGCCTCCACCGCCGCCAAAAAGACCCCGCGCCCTGTGGCCTGGAGCCTACCCACGGATCCGCCCAGTTCCACCGGCTTGCCCGTGACCACCCCTGGGACCGAGTATCCCTTCAGGATACTGTAAGTGTCCATCATCCAGGCCATGACCTGGGGCGTTGTGTTGACCTCGGGCGCTGGTATGTCCCTCTCAGGGCCGATGAGATGGGATATCTCCCAGGTGTAGCGGCGGGTCAGGTTCTCGATCTCCCTCGGGGTCATCTCCTTGGGGTTGCAGCGCACCCCGCCCTTGGCCCCCCCGAAGGGGATATTGACCACAGCGGCCTTCCAGGTCATCCACATGGCCAGGGCCCTCATGTCGTCCAGGTCCAGGTCCGGCTGATAACGGATTCCTCCCTTGCCAGGGCCCCGCGCATCGTTGTGGAGGACACGGTAACCCGTGAACATCCGCATTTGCCCATCGGCCATCCTGACCGGGAAATGGACGATCAACTCCCTCTTTGGCCAGCGGAGTTTTTCTATGATCGCCTCCTGCACATCCAGATAGCCTGCGGCAATGTCAAGTTGCCTCCTGGAGATATCGAATATGGCCCTTGCCCCTTGTGGCTTCACCGGGTGACCTCCAGATGTTAATCTTTCTTTAGAGTGTAAGGTGAACGGATTCCAAGGACAAGCGTCCTTGTCTGGTGAGCCCCGTCGTCCTTGGGAGGTTTCCAAACGCCGAGGAAAAGGGGGGTCGAGAGATGATGGAATACGGGTTGTTCATAGATGGCAGATGGGTGAGTCCCAAAAGGGGTGGGACCTTCGAGACCAGAAGCCCCAGCGACGGTGAGATCCTCGCCTTCCACGCCAGGGGCTCCCAGGAGGATGTGGAGAGGGCCGTGGAGGCGGCCGAGGGCTCCCTGCCCTCGTGGAGGGCCTTTCCAGCACCCAGGAGGGGGGAGATCTTGCTCAAGGCCGCCTCCCTCCTCAGGGGGAGAAAGGAGGAGATGGGCGCCCTGATCACCAAGGAGATGGGCAAGGTGATCGCCGAGGGGAGGGGAGAGGTGCAGGAGGCCATAGACTTCCTCGAGTACAT
>CAZOXN010000144.1:0-6577 GCA_964583655.1 uncultured Desulfarculaceae bacterium
GAAAAGGCTGGACGAGGGGTCGATGGGCGATGGTGGGCCTGGGGAAACGAGTTCTTGCCAGGCAGATGCAACTCCAGGGAGCACGGCCTGCTTCGCACTTCCGAGGTGGGGCTCTTCGACGACGGTGTCAGCCCTTTTGGCTGTTATGACATGTGCGGCAATGTATGGGAGATGTGCGAAGGGAGGTGGCAGGGCAATCATCTCCCCATGAGGGGGGGGTGTTTTCTGGGAAACGCCACGTTCGTGCGCGTCACTTGCCGCTGGACCCCTGAAGACCCGGACAACGGGGCCCATTGGCTCGGATTCAGATGTGTGAAAGAGGTCCCTCGCAGGCGCTGAGCACAGGCCGTCTCATCTCCCAACTCGATGCAGAGACGGTCCTTCGGGAGCGCTCGCTGGAGAGCGCCTGGGCCATATGAGCAGCAAGGAAACCCCAGAAAGGCTGCCTGTCCGGTTTCACGGATCATGCTGATGGCGACATCTGATCCTCCTTTTTCAGGGGCAGTGGTCGTTCCCATAGGCGACAGCCTTGACCTTCACACATTCCACCCGAGGGACATACCATCGCTCATCCCTGAGTACTTGGGCCTATGCAGGGAGAAGGGGATACTGCGAGTGAGGCTGATCCATGGCAAGGGCAAGGGGGTCCTCCGAGAGCGGGTTCACGCCATCCTGAGCAGTCTGGAATGGGTGAGCGAGTTCCGTCTCGCAGACCGTCTCGGAGGCGATTGGGGCGCCACCATAGTGATCTTGAGGCCGCTAGACCCCTGAGGGCCTCCCACGAGGCGCCCTCCATCCGAGGGGGATGGATACCTGCAGCTCACACAGTGAGAAAGGGGGACACGCGGCATGCCCTGGATGGACTTGGATGACTCGGCCCAGGTGACAGCACAGATTCAGGATCTCTTCTACCCCCGCTCGGTTGCTGTGGTGGGGCCACCGAGGGGGATGAAGATGGGAAAGGTCTTCCTCATGGGCCTCAAGGAACAGGGCTTTTCCGGGCTTATATATCCGGTGCACCCGAACGCCGTGGAGATCGACGGGATCAGGGCGTATCCGAGCCTGGCGGCGATCCCGGGGCCGGTGGACCTTGCCATCGTCCTGGTAGCCCACGAGCTTGCCCTGCCCGTGGTCCGGGAATGCGCGGCCAAGAAGGTCAAGGGTGTCGTGCTCTTCACGGCCGGGTACAGGGAGACCGGGACAGAAGAGGGCAGGAGATTGGAAGATGAGCTTGTGAGGATCGCCCGTTCAGGTGGCGTGCGCCTGATAGGTCCCAATTGCATGGGTCTTTATTGCCCGGAATCCGGCCTGTCGTATTTCCCTCAGATGTCCACCCAGCCCGGCCACTTGGGAGTGATCTCCCACAGCGGGTCTTTGACCAACATACTCGGTCGCATAGCGCCCCAGCGTGGGCTCCGCTTCAGTAAGGTGGTGAGCCTAGGGAACGAGTGCGATCTCAACAGCACCGACTTCCTGGCCTACCTGGGGAGTGACCCCAAGACCGAGGTCATCGGGGCCTACCTGGAGGGGATCAAGGACGGGCGCCGCTTTATGCAGGTCCTCTCCCAGGCCTCTTCGAGGAAGCCGGTGATCCTCTGGAAGGTGGGTTTGACCCAGGAGGGGTCCAGGGCCGCGGCATCCCATACAGGGGCCGTAGCGGGTGCCCGAGAGGTCTGGGAGGCAGCGGTCCTTCAGGGTGGCGGGGTCACCGCGGGAGGATTCGAGGATTGGGTGGATGCCCTGGTGGCCTTTTCGTTCTTTTCACATGGGATCGGCCATCGGGTGGCCATCATATCAGGACCAGGAGGGTTAGCTGTGGCCGCTGCAGAGGCCTGCGGCAAAGAGGGCTTGAGGCTCGCTGAGCTCTCCCATGGGACCGAAGCCGCACTGGCGGAGTTCGTCCCGCGCATCGGGACCAGTCTTCGAAACCCCATCGATGTCGGGATGTCAGCCTCCATCGACATAGAGATATACACCCGGGCATTGCGGGAGGTGGCCGCGGACCTCGCCGTGGACGCTGTGGTGATGATAGGGGCCGGATTCACCCCGGAGGCCAACGAGCTGTACAAAGAGGCGGTGATCCAGGCCCGGCGCGATTACGGCAAGCCCATACTCATGGTGAACATCGCCGGCTTCGAACAAGGGCTCATCAGGTCTTACCTGGAGGGTGGGGTCCCTTTTTTCGATTCGGTCGAACGAGCCCTTCGGGCCTACGGCAAGGCGTGGCGCTACCAGTGCTGGAGACGCCGGAGGTCTTCCCCCTTCAGGGCTTCTTGGACTGACCCTGCTGAAGCAAGCGGGGATCGACGTTCCCCGACTCCGGACCACCGCACTCGGGCACATAGCAGGTGACATCCGAGAAAGAGCAACGCTCTTTGCACGAAGGACACTGATCCGGGACCTCATTGGCCCCGAAGGTGTATCCGCAGTTGGAGCATTTCCATTGGGCCATAACCCACCTCCCTGCCTCGGGTCTCCCTTCGATTGTATGCGCAATCAGGGGGAGGGACAAGCCCTTTTCACCCACGGCCAAACCGAAGAAGCGCAAAACCCGCCCAACCGATCTTCACTGTTTCACGGCCACGAAAGACAACTCGATCCGGGCCCCCAGGGCCAGCCCGGATACGGCCACCGTCTCCCTGGCGGGTGGGTCTTTTGGAAAATACTCCGCATAGACCTCGTTGAAGGCCTGGTAGTCCTCCATGCTCCTCAGATAGACCGTGACCTTGACCACGTCCTCCAAGTCCATGCCCGCCTTCGCCAGGGTCTCCTTGAGATTCCCTATGGCCTTGCGGGTCTCGACCGCGATCCCGCCTTCCACCACGCGACCCGTCTCTCGGTCGAAACCGATGGCACCCGACAGGTAAAGGGTGTCTCCCACCAGGACCCCCTCGCAAAAAGGAAGACCAATGGGGCCGCGCCCGATGATCTGTTTCTTCGGCATCTCACTCCTCCATGCAGTGCAACGGATTCTGAAACCAGGTGCTGCCCCGGGCAGCGGCCCCTTTGCACCTCGCACAGGACGATCCGACACTGCCGCGCCCTAGGTGCCGAAAAAATCCCCCAGGACCCGGTTCACCTCATCCGGTCTTTCCAGGAAGAACATGTGCCCCGCCCCCTGGACCAGGTGAAGACCGGCACCTTGAATCCCTTCTGCCAGAAGCCTGGAGTTCTCCGGGGGCATCATCCGGTCCTCGCTACCGGTGATGACCAGGACCGGATTTCGGATCTCCCCCAGCCGCCTCTTGACATTGAAGACGCTCAGGGCCTTGAACTGCCCGGCCGCCCCCTCAGGGCTGGGAAAGTGCCTCAAAGAGAGCTTCATATACTCCTCGACCTTCCTGGGTTCCTCCTTGATGAACCGGTCCGAAAAGACGATGGGGACCCTCTGCCGGATGGACTCCTCCGGGGGGAGGTTGGGGTCCGCGGCCTTGGCCAAGGCGGCCATCACCTCGGCATCCGGTTGCACCGCATGCCTCCCCCCGTGGGTGGTGCACCCCAGGGCCGCCTTCCTCACGCGATCAGGGCAATCCAACAGGAGGACCTGGGCGATGAGGCCGCCCATGGACACCCCGAAGAGATGCGCAGAATCGATGCCCAGGAAATCCATCAACCCCACCGTGTCGGACGCCATCTCCTCAATGGTGAACGCCCCGGGTGGGTACCTCGTCTCCCCTACCCCGCGGTTGTCGAAGGCGATCACCCGATGAGAACGGGACAGCCCCTCTATTTGGAGCCACCATGACTCCTTGGTCATGGTGAACCCGCCGATGAGTACGAGCGGCTCGCCCTCACCACGGACGATGTACGATATCTCCAGTCCTCCCACCCTTGCCAAGTCCATCGGGCTCCTCCGGGTCTTCCTCATCCGTGCGCATCGCGGCGCCTCGACCCCTCACTGCCCCTCCAGCAGCCTCCTCAGCTCCCTCTTGAGGACCTTCCCAGCCGGGCTGACGGGTATGCTCTCCACGAAGATGACGTCGCGCACCTTCTTGTAGTGGGCGATCTGGGAGTTGGTGTGCTCCAGGATCTCCTCCTTGGTGGCCTTCATCCCCTGCCGCAGCTCCACAAAGGCCACAGGCGCCTCCCCCACTTCTATGTCCGGCTTCCCGACCACAGCACACTGCTGCACTGCCGGGTGTTGGAAGATGATCTCCTCTATCTCCCTGGGATAGACGTTGTATCCCTTGTAGATGATCATGTCCTTCTTGCGGTCCGTGATGTAGAAATAGCCATCCTCGTCCTCCCGGCCGATGTCCCCTGTGAAGAGCCATCCATCCTTGAGGACGTTGGCGGTCTCCTCGGGCTTGTTCCAATACCCTTGCATGACGTTGGGCCCCTTGATACATATCTCCCCCTCGGAGCCTACCGGGAGGTCCTCCCCTGTGACCACGTCCACCACCTTGCACTCCACATCGAACACCGGGATCCCCACGGAGCCAGGCTTGAACTTGTCGCGGCCTGGCGGATTGCACGTGGCCCCCATGGTGACCTCCGTGAGGCCGTATGCCTCCAGGACGGCGCCGGAAAAGGCCTTGAGCATCTTCTCCAGGACAGGCATGGCCAGGGGGGCAGCACCAGAGGCCGCGGCCTTGACCCCGCTCAGATCGTACGAATCGAAATCCGGGTGATTGATGAGGGGGATGAAGAGCTGGGGCGCACCGCCTAGGAAGGTCGCCTTGTATTTCACCGCGTTCTCCAGGAAATCCTTGGGATCGAATCTTGGCATCACCACCATGGTGTTGCCGTTGAAGACCTGGCAATTCAGGTAGGCCACGGTCCCCATGGCGTGAAACCACGGGACCACCACCAGCGCCACCTCCTCGTCCCGGACCAGGAGACGGTCCCTCTTCGGATCGACCCCCGGGGGAAAAACGAACCTGACGACACCATCGACGGTCTCCACCTGTGCCCCCCAATACCAGTTGCCGTACTGGATCACGTTCACCATTACGTTGTAGTGGGTCAGCATGACCCCCTTGGAAAGGCCCGTCGTCCCGCCGGTGTAAGCCAGGTGCGCCAGGTCTTTCTTGGCATCGATGGGGGCGGTCTCCACCTCCGGCTTGTGCTCCTTGAGGAGGACGGCCATGTCCAAGGTATCCGGCACAGGGATCTTGCCCAATGGCTTTATGGGGGCATTGATGGCGTTGAAGCAATCAGCGATGCTCGTGCTTATGACATTCTTCACCCCGGTCTCCGGGACGATGGACTTTATCCCAGGGAAAAGAAGATCGAGGGTGACCAAGATCTCAGCCCCAGAGTCGTTGAGCTGGTACAGCGCCTCTCTGGGGGATAGCAGAGGGCTCAAGGGGGTGAAGATAGCCCCCAATTTGATCGCCCCGTAATACGCGATGGCGAACTGGGGGCAGTTGGGCAGGTGGATGGCGACCCGGTCTCCCTTCTTGACCCCCATGGAGGCCAAGGCAGTGGCGAAACGGTCGCTGAGGAGCTTGAGCTCGCTGAAGGTGAGCTCCATGCCGCCGAAGACGATGGAGATGCGGTTGGGCACCCGGGCCGCTGACTGCTCGAGGATGGAATACACCGAGATCTCTGGGTAGTTGAGACTCCTGGGCCAATCCTTGGGCCACGCCTTGAAGTTCTTCGCCATTGTTCACCTCCAAGGTTGGATTCGGTCAGCGACACAGGCGAGAGAGTGCAGGGCAGCAGGTGGCTGACGCGTCCGGAATATAACACGATCTGGCGGGGCATGCCAACTGCCCAAGGCCACCGGCATCCATGGTCCGACTGGGCATGGCCTTGACATCCCCATCCGCGGCGAGTGTAATCCACCTGTTCCCTTCGACCAACGAGGGGCCAGGCTCGGCGGCGAAAAAGAGGAGGATCTCATGGCAGTGCGTATCGTGAGACTCGGAAGCGAGCGGATCCCTGGCGAAGGCCTTCGGGTGGGGACGGTCCGCCGCCCCCCACGAGGTGTGCCCAAGGCACGGTTCGCCTCGCGAAACTGGTTCGATGTCTGGTTTCCCAATCTGGCCCCCAGCGTCGAGACGACGAAACTGGGACGAAACGCGCGCACTGAAAAGCACTGGCTTTCCTTCACCAAAGCCTACCGCAAAGAGATGGCCACGCCCGAAAACGCCCGCACCATCGAACTGCTGGCTGCATTGTCCCATCAGACCGACTTCTCCGTGGGGTGTTACTGCGAAGACGATGCGCGCTGCCACCGCTCTGTGCTGAGGGCCTTGCTCGAGGAGAAGGGGGCGGACGTCCGATAGCCCCTAGCTCGCAACGCCACTGGATGGCGAGGCCTTCCTAAGGGGGATGGCGATGGGCGTGCTGGAAAGGGTGGAAAAGAATGAGATCAGGGACCTGCTCGGCAAGGGGTGGCTCACCCATGACGGGATGTGGTTCTACCACGCTTACCGGGAGCTGGGGATGGAGACCGCCAACTCCTTGAACAAGGCAGCCATAAGGTCCCTGGCACCCGTAGAGATGGAAAGGGCAAGACAGGTCCTCGGGATACGCAAAGGGGCCTTCGAGACCTTCGACGAGCTGATGGAGTTCTTGCTGGCGGCCCTGGAGTTGACCCTCCCCGACTCGGTATTCGCCAGGTTCAGAC
>CAZOXN010000145.1:0-6570 GCA_964583655.1 uncultured Desulfarculaceae bacterium
GCGAGAAAAACGTAAGCGACCAACAAGAGGGCCGCACACCCCCCACCGGTGGCCACCCTCGCGGCCGTCACCGCCATCGCCTTGGACAGATACGCGCTCAGCCGTTCCGCCGCCACCCCCAAAGCCCAACAGAAACAAAGGATGGGCATGTACAGGAATCTCTCGGCGATGAGCACCCAGAAGCCGATGACAAGGTTGGACACCGGGGCAATGGTGATGAAGAAATAGGATATGGCGAAGGACAGACGCGGCTCCCTCCTCCGAAGGATCGCCGCAAGAACTGCCAGGGCCACCAGGACGCTCGAGCAATACAGGGCCTCCCACGACCAGTGGGAGGTTATGACGGGCCGATCGTAAATGGCCCTGAGGCCGATGGGCAGAAGCATCAGCCTGAGATACTGGTGCAGGACCAAGGGCATGGTGCACAGGGCGCTCCATCGGTCCGGGAAGAGGGCACGCCCGTGGGCCCCCTTCAAAATGGTCAGGTAAAGGGCCGAGAAGACCCACAGCACGGCCAGGATGGGGATGAGGCGCAGGAGGGCTCTCCGTGGGGATGTCCAACCCCCTCCTTGACCGAGGAGCAGGATATCCGCTGCCAGCACCGCAGGAAGGACCGCGGCGCTCTCCTTGGAGTAGAGGGCCAGGACGAAGCCGGCGAGGCACCCGGCCCACAGGGCCATCCTCTTCCCAGTCTCGGTCCTTTCCACCCCCCTGAAGCAGAGCCAGCTCGCCAGGAAGAAGGCCATGCACAGCAAGTCCTCCCTGAAGGCGATGCCGTTGACCGCCTCGGTAAGGGCCGGATGGCAGGAGAAGACCGCGGCACTGAGAAACCCCGCCCGGCGGGAGGACAGAAGTCGGGAAGAGAGGACCAGGACGAGGATGGAGTTGAGGAGGTGAATGAGGAGGTTCGTCAGGTGAAAACCGAAGGGGTCTTCTCCCCAAAGGGCGTAGTCCAGGAAATAGGTCACGGTCACCACCGGCCGGTGGGTGCTCTCGCCGGAGCCTTCCAGGTACTCGGGGGCGAAGAGGTGCCTCAGGTTCCCCATGTCACGGATCCATGGGTTCCCGCTCACCACGAGCTCGTCGTCCCAGACGAATCCGTTCCACAGGGAGTTGGAGTAAGCGGCAGCGGCTATGAGGACGACCATCAGAGGGAAGGCAGCGGATCCGAAAGAACGCGATGCCGAATTCCGGGTCATCCTTTCGGGCCCGTCCCCTCGGAGGACTGGAAGAGGAGTCGCTCGTACGGGTTCCTGGAATCCCAGTCACGGAACCTCTTAGTGAGATACCTCACGGTCCGTATCTCCCTTTCCGCCTCTTCGCGGCGTCCAAGCGTCCCATAGACCACGGCCAGGGCCTCGTGGCCGCGAATGAAGTTGGGCTCCAGGGAGACGGCCTTTTCCAGCTCCTGACGGGCCCCGTCCGAATCCCCCAGTTCCATGAGCAGCGAGGCGCGCTCGTACCTATAGAAGACGTTGAGCGGATTGCGGGAGATGGCATCTTCCATGTAGCGCATCCCTTGCTGGAGCCAGATCGTCTTCTTCGGGTCCAGCTCGTGGGCCACCCTGCACATGGCCGAGAGATGCGCGTAAAAATCCGGCTTGGAGGGGTTCAGGGAGATGGCCTGTTGGAGGAACTTGAACCCATCGGCGAGCTCGCCCGGTTTCCCATCCTGTTTGGCCCTGGCCACCTTCAGATCGGCCAGGAACTGCCAGTAATAGGGCTGCTCCGAGTTGAGACGGATCGCCTTACTGATGCGCCCTTCGGCCTCTGCCAAGAGCCCTTGCCGGGCCAGCGCGTCCGCCTCCAGAAAGGCACGCCACGAGAGGTAGGGGCTCAGCACCAGGAGGGGCCAAACGATGGTCACCACCGGGACAGAGAGCATGATCCCCAGCGAAGGGCCCACCCTCCACCCCCGCCACCAACTGTTCCATCTGGCGGGCTCAGGGCTCTCCTCGCTTTGGAGTTCCACATACCTGACCACTGCCGCCATGGAAAGCACGACCAGGACCAGGGACGGAGACCGGAGATTGTCCATCACCAGGCCCTGGAGCAGGAATCCGCCCACGATCCCTGAGGCCATCCAAAGGGCCACGCGCAGATCCGGGTCCTTCACGCGAAGCATCCCGCGGTGCCAGGCCCATCCGAGCCTGCAAAGCCAGAGGGTCGCCAGGAGGGCGCCCGGGATCCCCAGTTCAGCGGCCACCTGGAGGAAGTTGTTGTGCGCGCTCGTGAAGCGCTTGGCGTATCTGGCCGGATGCGACTCCACCGGGAAATTGTACGGATAGGTATGGTCAGACAGGTTTCCGAGGCCCACCCCTGTCCATGGATGGTCGCCTATGGCCCTGAGGGTCGCCCTCCAGATGTTGACCCGCTGCCAGGCGTAGACGTCTGTCTCTGCGAACTCGAGGAGCCGCATCCTAATCAGACTGGGGAAGAGCAAGAGGCCCAAGAGGCATGCAAGGAGGACCCACCTAGCTCTCCTTCTGGCCACGATCAAGGCCGCGAGGAGCAAGATGACGAGGGCCCCGACGCTCCTGGACCCATTGATCACCACGGCCGCCAGGAGACCCAGACCCAGGAGACCCAGGGGCAAGCGGGCCTTCTTGGGGATACCACCCGGCAGGAGGGACCAAAGAGAGGAGATGACGAGGCCGAGGAAGAGGAAGAGTCCCGCGAAGTTGGGGTCCAGGAAGCTCCCTGCCGGCCTTGGAGCGCCCTCGGTGAGGGACTGCCAGAAGGTCAGGACGGCCTGGCACGCGGCGGCCAAGAGGATCGCCATGAGTATGACCTTGACACGCGCGTGGTCCAAGAGTGCCAGGAGCATGTACAGGAAGAGGGCATAGACGCCCAGTTTCACGAGCTCTATCTGGGAGGAGAAACGGTAGTCGGAGAGGCCGTAGGAGAGGACGCACCAGGCGAACAAGAGGAGCAAGAGTGGGTCCCAACCCATGGACCGAATCGAGGACCCTTCCCTCCCCCACTGGGTGCACGCCCAAAGGCAACCGAGCCCGATGATCCAGGTCTCCCAGAGGAAGAGCCCTGTGGCATCCTCTCCGCCCAGGAAGAAAGGGCTCATGACTATGGGGACGCAAAGACCGCAAAAGATGATCGAGGTCAAAGAAGTCGAAAACGGGCTGTCCTTCACTGATCTACCTGTAGACTGGACATCGACTCAGGGCAACGGCGCCCCGAAACCCAAAAACAAAGCGGTGGCTCGGGGCCACCGCTTCCAGAGGTCCGCATGCTCGCGGTACAGGCTCACAACTGCTTGGTGCCGCTCGGAAATGCCCTGAACGTGGTGGGCACGCTGTCCATGGCCACCACCTCGAGGGTGTAGTCCGAGCCATCCGTACTTGAGTAGCTTATGGTGCTGAATTTAGACCTGGTCATGGTCTCGGGCAGGTTCGCGTACGAAAGGATGGAGCGAATGGCCGCATAGCTCCCCATGGCACCAGCAGGGGGGTACTTGTTGTCCAAGGCGTCCGCCGCGTACTGCGAGAGTGCGGATCGGATGGCCTCCATGTTTGCGATGACCGTGCCCCTGGTGGCCTTGTCCTTGAAGGAGAGGAAGTTGGGGATGGCGATGGCCGCCAGGATCCCGATGATGGCCACTACGATCATGAGCTCAATCAAGGTAAAACCTTTTTCCCGTCTCTTGAACATCTCTTTCACTCCTTTCTCAAGCATTCACGGTTTTGGTTGGACCCAATCTCCGGCTCACTTTTTCGTTTATCCTCTCTACCCTAACCTTCTCCATCCCTCCTTTCTCGGTGATCTGGACTCTTCCTAGAGCAAATCCTGTGCCACTGCCCAGGTCGGCTAACCGCCCCCGGCACGATTCCTTTCTCATACCTATTACACAAAGGATTTCAAGAGCATACCCTCCATATCCGAGTCCCTTTCCGCCAGGGGTTGTCGGAGCGCCGGTTCTAGGCGGCGCCCTGGCTGCCATTTTATGTCAGGTCACTGCCGATTTACGTCACCTCAGGCGATGCCGAGCTTCTCCAGCTTGTACCTGAGGGAGCGGAAGCTGATCCCCAGGAGCTGTGCCGCCTCGGTCTTGACCCCATTTGCCCTCTTCAAGGCCTTGAGCAGGAGCTCACGCTCAGCCTCCTGGAGCCACTTCTCCAGGTCCATTCCGCCTGGAGGTATGTCCGGGACCGCGAACCCTCGGGAATCGCCGACCTCCCCCCTCTTGTGGCTCGCCAGCTTCAGGCTTTCCGGCAAGATGATCTTGGACTGCTCCAGGGCCACGGCCCTCTGGATGATGTTCTCCAGCTCCCGGACATTGCCGGGAAAGTGGTAGTTCTTGAGGGCCTCCAGGGAATAGGAGGAAAGGGTCTGGACGTCCTTGCCCATCTCCCTCGCGTATTTCTCGAGGAAATACTGCGCCAGAAGCGGAATGTCCTCCTTCCTATCCCTCAGGGGTGGCAGCTCCACGTGGATCACGTTCAGACGGTAATAAAGGTCTTCCCTGAAGCTCCCCCTTATGACCTCCTCCTCCAGGTTCTTGTTGGTCGCGCAGATGAGGCGGATATCCACCCTGATCTCCTCCGTGCCTCCCACACGCTGGAAGGTCCTGTCCTGGGTGACCCTGAGGAGCTTCACCTGAAGGACCGGGGAGAGCTCCCCCACCTCGTCGAGGAATACCGTTCCCCCCTGGGCAAGCTCCAGAAGCCCTGGCTTGTTGGCCACGGCTCCTGTGAAGGCGCCCTTTTGATGCCCGAAGAGCTCGCTCTCCAGGAGGGTCTCCGGCAGACCCCCACAATTGATAGTGACTATGGGCATCTCCTTCCTGGGGCTCAGATCGTGAATGGCCCGGGCCACAAGCTCCTTGCCGGTGCCGCTCTCGCCAGTTATCAGGACGTTGGTGGGCGTGGATGCCACCTTCGGGATCAGGTCGAATATCCTCTGCATCTGGGGGCTCGCACCCAGGATCTCCCCGAGACGTGACGGCGTCCTCCCCTTGGCCGAGGGCCTGGCCACGCCCGCCCTTTGCCTCCTGGAGAGGGCACCGCGCACCGCCTCCTTTATCTCCTCGACGTGGAATGGCTTGGCCACGTAGTCGAAGGCCCCCCCCTTCATGGCGTCCACAGCGGTCTCGGTGGAGGCGTACGCCGTGATCAGGATCACCCCGACCTCGGGGTCCTCCTCCTTGATCCTCTGGAGGACCTGGATGCCGTCCATCCCGGGCATCCTCAAGTCGGTGATGACCAGGTCGAACCGCGTGTGGGCCATGAGCCGCACCCCCTCCTCGCCCTTCCCCACGGCCTGCACCTGGTACCCTTCCTTCTGGAGGAGGATGGTGAGGAAATCCCTCATCCCCTCCTCGTCGTCGATGACCAGGATCCGGGGAGGGCTCTCGAGACTCGGGGCAGTGTTCATGAACCCTCCGCCCTGTAAACGACCTTCCCTGCCACCACGGTAATCTCCACACGGCCCCTGACCACCCAGCTGCGAAAAGGGGAGTTCTTCCCCTTGGACCTGAATCGATCAGGCTCTATCTTCCAGGTCCTTTCAAGATCGAGAATCGTCAGATCGGCCCTGGAGCCGGGGGCGAGGGTTCCCCCTTCCATGCTCAGGATCCTGGCAGGGTTGACCGAGACCTTCCTGACCCATTCCTGCAGCGAAATAACCCCCTTGTGGACCAACATCAGGGAGAGCGAGGCCAAGGTTTCCACGCCCGATATGCCAAAGGCCGCATGTTCGTACTCCAGCTCCTTGTCCACCAGGGCGTGGGGTGCATGGTCGCTGGCTATGACGTCAATGGTCCCATCTTCCAGGGCTTCCTGAAGTGCCTCCACATCTCGGTGCGACCTGAGAGGCGGGTTGACCTTGGTGTTGGTGTCCCAGCTCCGCACCGCCTCTTCTGTGAGGAGCAGGTGATGAGGGGTGGCCTCTGCCGTCACCTTTACCCCCCTCCTCTTGGCCTCGCGGATCATCCTCACAGACCCCGCGGTGCTCACATGGGCGATGTGAAGAGGGCAACCGGTCCACTCGGCCAAGGCGAGATCCCTTGCCACCATCACCTCCTCGGCCGTGGCCGGGATGCCCCTCAGGCCCAGCTCCAACGATACCATTCCCTCGTTCATGCTCCCGTTGGCGGCCAAGACCAGGTCCTCGCAATGCGATATGACAGGCAGGGCGAAGGTGCGGGCATATTCCATGGCCCTGCGCATGAGGAGCGAGCTGGTCACCGGCCTGCCGTCATCCGAGAGGGCCACTGCCCCGGCCTCCTTGAGCTCGCCGATCTCCGCCAGGGACTCGCCCTTGAGCCCCTTGGAGATGGCCCCGATGGGGACAACCCGAACCGCTCCCTCCTCCCTGGCCTTTCGCACTATGAACTCGGCTATGGCCCCGTGATCGTTGGGCGGGTCGGTGTTGGGCATGCAGGCCACGGTGGTGACCCCTCCGGCCGCCGCTGCCTCTGTCCCGCTTCTGATGGTCTCCTTGTACTCGTACCCAGGCTCCCTAAGATGCACGTGCATGTCTCTGAGACCGGGTATTATCAGGAGACCCGCGGCCTCCAGTACCTCCGCCCGGTCCGGCAGGGGGGCTGTCCCCCTC
>CAZOXN010000146.1:0-6528 GCA_964583655.1 uncultured Desulfarculaceae bacterium
GCGGGATGCTGTACGTGTGACACGGGCCGAGCAGCACCGAGAGGCCTTCAGAAGGCGAGACCCGAACGCTCCCCGCGGACGTTCGCCAACACCCCAGAGAAAGGAGCGCGCCATGAAGATAAAGCAGATCATCGACCTTTCCATACCGCTGGAGAACTGCAATTACACAGGCTTCCAGCCCGACATAAGGTACATGGATCACCGGGAAGGCGCCAGGTTCCTGGGCAAGGCACTGGGGCTTGCCCAAGATGACTTCCCGGATGGGATGGCCCTGGCGTGGGAGGAATATCACGGCATCACCCACATGGCCACGCACCTGGACGCGCCTTGGCACTTCGGACCGACCTCCGAGGGAAAGCCCTCCAAGACCATCGACCAGGTGGACCTCAGGTGGTGCATCAGCGACGGGGTGCGGATAGACGTGAGGCACTTCGGCAAGGGATATCTCCTCACCGTGGACGATGTCAAGGAGGCCCTGGCCAAGATCAATTACAAGATCAAACCACTCGACATAGTCCTGTTCTGGACCGACTGCGATAAGCTGATGCACGACCCCAGATACGCAGAAGCCAACCCCGGCATCAGCGCCGAGGTCACCCTGTGGCTCAGCGATCAGGGCGTGAAGATCATCGGGACCGACGCGTACGGATATGACATGGGATTCCAAGAGATGGCCAAGCGATACAAGGAGGGAGACAAGAATGCCCTCTGGCCAGGGCACTTCTCGGGGAGGAAAAAGGAGTACTTCCACATCGAGGCCATGGGCAACCTGGACAAGATCCCTGTGGATCACGGGTTCACGGTCTCGGTCCTCCCCATAAGACTGGCCAAGGCCTCGGCGGCCTGGACCAGGGCCGTGGCGATCATCTGGGAGTGACTTGTTGGAGATGGGATGATGGACGATCGGGATGTGGTGATCGTGAGTGCGGTGAGGACGCCCTTCGACAGGTTCGGAGGGCCCATGAGGTCCATCCGTTCGGTGGACCTGGGCGCCATGGTGATCAAGGAGGCCCTGGCCAGGGTCGAGGTGAGGCCCGAGGAGGTCCAGGAGGTCAACTACGGCCTCTCTTGTCTGCCGGAGATCGCCCCGGAGGTGGACATCCCGGCACGCTGGGCCACGCTCCTGGCCGGGTTTCCGGGGGAGTCCATCTCCCTGACCATGAACAGGGCGTGCTGTTCGTCCCTCTCGTGTCTGAGGTTGCTCTACAGGGCCATCAAGGCCGGGGAGATCGACATGGGATTGGCCGTGGGCTCCGAGAACATGAGCAGGACGCCCTACATAGTCCCTTCGGAGGTGAGGTGGGGGCCCAGGTTGAAGGACTTAGTGATGGAGGACCCGCTCTTCGAGCTGGGGTACTACGACTTCAACCCTGTGAGCAGGGACGCCAGCGAGGTGGCCGTGGAGCACGGGATCACGAGGGAGATGCAGGACGAGTGGGCGTGCGGCAGCCACCAGAAGTACTTCAGGGCCTTCGAGGCAGGCAAGTTCAAGGTGGGCGAGGAGCTGATGGCGGTGGAGGTCCCCCAGCCCAAAGGGCCGCCAGTGATCATAGACAGGGACCAGCAGCCTCGGCCTGATACCACCTTGGAGAAACTGGCGAGGCTCCCCGCCGTGTACGGGACGCCGACCATCACGGCCGGCAACGCCCCGGGCCTGAACGCCGGGGCCACGGCCGTCATGGTGACGAGCCGCAAGAAGGCCAGACAGAGGGGCCTGCCGGTCCTGGGCGAGGTGCTGGTATCGGTCTGCTCGGCCACCGCCCCCAGGTACATCGCCACCATCCCGGCCAAGACCATAAACATGGCCCTGGAGAGGGGCGGGATGTCCTTGGACGACATGGACCTCGTGGAGATCAACGAGGCCTTTGCCGCCGTGGTCCTCACCAGCACGAAGCTCCTGGCAGACGGCGACGAGCGGAGATGGAAAGGGATACTGGACAAGACCAACGTCAACGGTGGGGCAATCGCCATAGGTCATCCCGTGGGGGCCAGTGCCTTGCGAATCACCATGACCATGATGTACGAGCTGCGGCGCCGGGGCGGAGGCCTAGGGGTGGCAGCGATCTGCGGCGGCCTTGCCCAGGGCGAGGCCGTGGTCATAAAGGTCTAGGAAACGCCAGGTCCAAGAGGCGCGAAGGCGATTGGTGGGTGATCGCTTGCCGAGGAAGAGAGGGACCGCGTCTCGCTGAGCCGGGGTCCTACCGATGGGCGCGAATTGCGAGCGGCCCGCGGAGTGGAGGGCCCGGCTCGTGCATGTCAAGAACCATTAGGAGGCGATATCATGAGTGATTGGCAGATCAAGGTCCTTTACCTGGGAAAGATCACTGTGCCCAAGGCCGCCCTGACGGCTGGACTCGATCCTGATCTGGTGCTGGATTGGCCTTATCTCGGTTTCCTGCTCCAGAAGGGAGGACGGAACGTGGTGGTGGACACAGGCATCTCCGAGAGCTTCATCATCGATGGCAAGGCCTGGGGCGGTTACCCCGCTGAGGGCGGGCGCGCCTTTCTGGAGAAGGCCTTGGCGGATGCCGGGGTGGACCCACTGGACGTGGAGATGGTGCTGTTCACCCACCTCCACAACGACCATGCGGCCAACAGCACCATCTTCAAGAAGGCCAGATTCATCTTCCAGAAGGACGAATGGGCGTGCCTCCTCGACCCCCTGCCCGTCATGAACGTTCGCAAGGACTACGATCCCGCCTTGGTGGAGGAGTTGAAAGGGATGAACTGTCTCAAGGTGGACGGCGATCTGGAGATCACCGATGGGATCAAGCTCCTCAAGACCCCAGGCCACACACCTGGGAGCCAGTCCATAGCGGTTCGGACCAAGAAGGGGATGCGTGTCCTGGTGGGGGATCATTGGCATGTGTACTGCATGGCATTCTCCCAGCAGACCGAGGTCATGGACATGCAGGGAAACAGGCACAAGATCACCCCGGCCCCTGCTGTGTACGGCCCGTTCATACCCTCGACCCTCACCTACAACTACTACGACTATTACGACAGTTGCTACAAGCTGAGGGCCATCCTGGACTCCGACAGCCCCGAGTGCGTGGTCCCGGGCCATGACCCGTCCCTGGTGGTGACAGGGGTGTGAGGGACAGGAGGGATGGAGCGGAGCTGAAAAAGGGTAGACCGGCGATTCGATGCACGAGCCTCCTTGGTCAGTACTCGGCATACTCCGAGGGGGATCAGCGATGCCTGTTCCGGCAGGGTTGAAGCTGACTTGCGATGATTATCTCGACCCTCCTGCGAACAAAGAGCCACACGAGATCGTCGAAGGGCCCTGGGCCTTGAGGAAAGGCCCAGGGCGTTCGACCGGTGGACCTCACCTGGCCTTGGGCGTCAGGACCAAGACCCTGGGCAGTTCCCCTGCGGAGAGGTAGTGCATGGGGATCTGCCCCCCGTCCGCCCAGAGCTGGGCCAGATCGTCGTAGTGCGGGCTCAGGAAGTGACCCGACTGGCCGGGCGGGCTCATGAAGGTCGACCTGTCCAGGTCCGAGAAGTCCACCACCATCCTGATGCACCCGCCCGTGTCCATGGCGTAGGGATGCAGGTTGTCCCAGGCCCCGGCGTTGATGGTGAAGCCGTCCCCTTGGGTAGGGATGGGCCTGAGGTTGAAGAACGGGAGTTTCCCCCCGAGGGGGTGTCTGAAGGTCATGGTGTGCACCTTGCCCCACTTCCATTCTTCTGGCCTGTGGCCCAACCTCTCGGAGAGTTCTGCCACCGCCTGCCTCAGGCTCCTGGCGATGATGTCGTCCCTGGACTCCTTCACCTGAGGGGTTCGGACATCGTCGAACCAAGGATCATCCCCCTTGTCCATGATCCTGGTCAGGATCATGTCAGGGATGTACAAGGCCATGGGCCGGGCCAGGTGCTCCCTCCAGAGCCTCTCCCCCACCTCATCCACCAGTGTGTTCTCCATCATCCTGAAGTAGAAAGAGCTGAACAATGCAGCGGCCGCGCTCTCCCTGTCCAAGGAGTAGTCCCAGTCCTCGAACAGGGTCAAGAGGCCCGAGATCTCCTTCTCCCTCGCCAGGATCCTCCTGATGTGGGGGATCCACCTCTTGGCCACCATCGAGACAGAGTCGTACTGGATCCTCCTCATGTCCTCGGGTTCGAAGACCCTCTGCCCCCCCACTATCTCCTGGAACCGCATGGCCCTCTCGAACATGAAGAAGTGGGAGATGAAGTACGGGGTCTTCTTGGGCATGTTGTTGAAGGACGCCAGGTATCCAGCGCTGGGGTTGTAGTCGTACGGGAGCCTGTGAAACGGCACGAGCCCCTCCCAATCGTATTCCCCTGCCCAGCCAGGGACCGGGATCAACCCCTCCCCCTTCTTCCTCACAGGGACCGAGGCCGCAAACTGGTACCCGATGTTCCCCCTGGAGTCCGCATAACAGAAATTCAGGGAGGGGGTCTTCCAGAGGCTGAGGGCCTTGCGGAACTCCTGGAAGTCCGTTGCCTTGTTCAAGGCGTAACACGCCTCCATGAGTCCAGAGGGCTCGGAGCCCACCCAGCGCATGGCACACCCCTCGGGCGCGAGGGGCAGGAGCCCTGATACGATGGGGCCGTGTCTGGAGACCTTGATGGTCAGTTTCTCCTCCCGGTAGGCGCCCCCCTTCTTGACCCTTATCACCTCCTCCAGGACCTGGTAATCCCTGGGGCCGGACTCCGTCAGGTACTGGTGCGGGTTGCCGGGGGCGTCCTTCTCGATGAAGAAATCCAGCTCGTCCACTCGCCCGTTGGTGGTGCTCCAGGCCAGGTGTCCATTCAGACCCAGGACATGCACCCCCGGGGCACCGGGGAGGGCCCCACCTATGACGTCCATCTCCCCGGCCTTGAGGTGCACCAGATAGAAGAGGGCCGGGATCTTGGGCTCCAGATCCGGGCTGCCGGCCAGGAGCGGCTTCCCAGTTGTGGTCCGGTCACCAGAGAAGACGAACCAGTTGCTCGCCGGGACCTCCGGGAGCAGGGGCCGGATCAGGACCTCCTCCAGGTCCGGCCAGGGGCCCTTGGGCTCGGGGGCCCTCTCCTGGCCCTGCACCACCACAGGGGCGTCCGTGGGGAACGACGGGAAGAGCCCCCTGACCTTTTCGACCCCCAAACGCTCAGCCAGCTGGTGGAAGACCAGGTCTGCCTCCTTGGAGCGCGTGAGGAGATACGCCACCATGATCCCGCACACAACGCTGTCCTCCGGGTGCCAGGGCTCCATATCCGCCCCGAGAAAGACGTATTCCAAAGGCCTGTGCCTGGCCGTCTGCATGTAGGCGTTGACCCCCCTGGTATAGGCCTCCAGGACCTTCCTCCCTCTGGGGCTCGTCCCGGCATACTCCGCCTTGGCCGTTCGATAGAAGCCTGCTGTCCTGAGGAATCGGTCCGCAGCCAAGGTCCTCTCGCCCAGGAGGGCCGAGAGATCCCCCCTCCCCGCCCTCCTCGTCAGGTCCATCTGGAACATCCTCTCCCGGGCAGTGATGTAGCCCTGGGCGAAGAAGAGGTCCTCCTCGTCCTCGGCGAGGATGTGGGGAACGCCGAAGCCGTCGTATCTCACCTCCACCCTTCGATTCAGCCCCTCCACAGAGACCTCCCCTGTGTAATGGGGCAAGGGGAGGCGAAGGAACACCTGTATCGCCGCCCACACGGCGATCCCAGCAACGATCACTATGAGGAACACAGTCTTGAGGACCTTCATGGCACGCTCCTGGTCTGAGAAGGATCAGGGGGCCCCACGCAAGACCGCCCGAGGACACATGGGCCATCTTGTACCAGAAAAGGCCTCGAGACTCAAGGAGGTCGCACAGAACAGACTCGTATCGCTTGTAAGACGATGGCAATGTCTACATCGCTACAATACTCTGTGGTCCCTGTCCCCACAGAGCCAAAGAGATACGCCTCTCCAACGTCGTGCCCTTGCCGAACGAGATCGAGAAAACCTCGAGCAGTCTCCATCGCCTCATCTCGTGACAAAGCCATACGATCATCTCCTCAGAAGACCGAACGAAGCGCGCGGCCACTTCCGCGGTGATCCCTCTCCACAGAGTCTGGAGCTCTTCCTCGTATCTCGCGTTGATGCAGTGGCTCCACAGGAACTCCAACCTCCTCGACTCAGAGTGATCGCATTCCTCAGAAGGTCCCTAAGCCCCGCCAATCGTCTGAGGTTGTTTATCGGCGAGCCCCCCTCCGATGATACGCGAGTGCGGCCCTGGCCCTATCCATGTCGTAGGCGCCCTGTCGGGCCATTTCCCATGAACATGCCTGGTCTTTATGCAAAGGGGTTACCGGGGCAGAAAGAGGAATACGACTCTCATGTCAACGGCCACGCTACTGGAGACAGCAGAAGGGGTCGGCCTTGGATTCCATGGGGTCCTAGCGTCGCTGGCTTTGCCCTCCGTCACCAGTTGCCATGAAGCCTCCCGGAGCAATGGCAATCTGGTGCATCCCCTCTTTGGCTCTCAACGATGGATCTCCTTCCTCTGTCCCACCTTGACTACCGTGACGGTGCGACTTCGGTCTCGGACGGCATATACA